>CAZEFG010000020.1:0-17592 GCA_964511355.1 uncultured Iamiaceae bacterium | reverse complement strand
AGTGGCCGTGGTCGGTGTACTCGTCGACGCACAGGTCGGCGATCAGGACCATGTCTTCGCCGACCGTGTCGCGCAGCTCACGCAGCGCCACCTGCACGATCCCCTGAGGGTCGTAGGCACCACTGCCCACCGCGTCCTTGACCGCCGGCACCCCAAACAGGATCACCCCGGGAACGCCGAGATCGCGAAGTTGCACCACCTCGTCTCGCAGCGACGCGACGGTGTGCTGCACGACCCCGGGGAGAGAACTGATCGGCTGCGGTTCGGCTATGCCCTCGCGCACGAACAGCGGCGCGATGAGGTCGTCGACACCCAGTCGGGTCTCGGCCACCATCCGCCGCAGCGCGGGGGTTCGGCGTAAGCGACGAAGGCGACGTTGAGGAAAGTTCACGCCATCGATCCTAGGGCGGAGGCCCCCTCCCCGTTCTGTGCCGATCTGGGGGCCCGAGAGAGACCCAGATCCGCACAGTTCGCCGGGGTGGTAGGGCTAACGCGCTGCGGCGAGGGAAAGGACAGCGGCGACCAGACCGTCGATGGTGTGCGGGTCGGCGACCGCGGCGACATCCAAGCCCATTTCGCGGGCGGTATCGGCAGTGATGGGGCCGATGCACGCGACCGCTCCCGAGGGCTTGGCACCACTGAGTCCGGCCATCAGCCCGGTCACCGTCGACGCCGAGGTGAAGGTCACGATGTCGGCGTCATGCGCAGCTTCAGCCAGAGCTCGCTCGACCGGAGGATTCACCGTGCGGTAGGCCGCGACCATTGTGACCTCCCAACCGGCCTCGGTCAGACCCTCGGCCAGGACCGGGCGGGCACCAGCGGCCTGGGCGAGCAGCACCCGCCCACCACCAGCGGGCGGCGCGGGGAAGGCGTCGAGCAGGCCCTCGGCCACAAACCGTTCCGGTATCAGCTCGGTCGGCACACCCAGGTCGGCGAGGGTGGCGGCGGTTCCGGGACCGACCGCGGCAACCCGCACGGTGAGCGAACGGGCACCACCTGAGGCCTGCACCACCCGTCGGGCGCCGTTGGGCGAGGTGATCACCAGCCATTCGTAATCGGCGAGCCGCCCCAGCGCCTCCTGGAGAGCCTGGCCCCCATCGGCGGCGTCGACTATGGCGATGGTGGGCACCTCAATCACCGACGCTCCGTAGGACTGCAGCTTCGATGTCAGCGCCGAAGCTTGATCGGATGCTCGGGTGACCACGATCCGAACTCCCGTGAGCGGCTCGTCGGCCATGCGCTTGCTACTCCGACTGGCTGAGCAAGGCGGCGCCGCCGCGGTCGTCGAGCAGGCGCCGGGCCGCCGATCGGGCCGCCGCGACACCGTCGCGGGCCTCGACCCGTTCGCGCAGAACCGTGTAGCCGTCGAAGGAGGCGATCATGGCGTCGACGCGCACGACCTCGTCACCCACAGCCACGGCGTGCGCCCCCGCCGGCATGTTGCAGTCGCCGCCCAGTTCGGCCAGGAACGCCCGCTCGGCCTCCACCAGACGACGGGTGTCGGTGTGGTCGATACGGTGCAAGAGGTCGAGCACCTCATAGGCATCGGCCCGGCACTCGACTGCCAGCGCGCCCTGGCCGACCTGAGGAAGCATCACCTCGGGTTCGAGCACCTCGGCCACGTGATCGGTGAGGCCCAAGCGTTGAAGCGCAGCGACCGCCACGAGGATGGCGTCGAACTCGGCCGACTTGGCCAGGCGGGTCGCCATGTTCCCCCGCAGCGACGAGAAAACGAGACCCGGTCGAGCATGGGCCAGTTGGGCCCGACGCCGGATCGAACCGGTGGCGACCGTGGCACCCGGACGCAGCTCCTCAAAGGTGGCTCCCACCAGCGCGTCGCGCGGGTCGCCCCGCTCGGGGAAGGCGGCCAGGTCGAGGTCTTCGTGGGTGGTCGAGGGCAGGTCCTTGGCCGAGTGCACGGCGATGTCGGCTCGTCCGTCGAGTACCGCCGCCTGCACCTCCTTGACGAATACGCCCTTGCCCCCCATCTCGGAGATGGGGATCTCGAGGTGACGGTCGGCGTGGGTCTCGACCACCACGACCTCGACCTTCACGTCGGGGTCGGCCGCCCGAAGGAGTTCGGCGACGTGCTCGGTCTGCCAAATGGCGAGGGGGCTACCCCGAGTGGCAGCGCGTATCAGCATCGGGAGACAGCCACTCAGAGATCGAAGAGGTCGCGGAGGGCCTCGGCGAGGCGATCACCGCGTGGAGTCCCCGCAGCGTCCTTGAGACGCACCGTGGGGTCGTGCAGCACCTTGGCGAGCATGCCGCGGGTTATGGACTCGATCGCTTCGAGGTCGCGCTCTTCAAGATGGGCGAGCCGGCTGCGGTAGCGATCGAACTCGGCCACCCGAGATTGTTCGACCCTGGCCCGCAGCTGAGCGATGAGCGGAGCCGCCTCGCGAGCCGAACGTTGGTCGAAGAACCGGTCGAGTTCTTCTTCGACGATGGCACGCACCGCGTGTACCTCGCCCTGGCGACCACGAAGCCCGATCTCGGCGAAGCGCCGCAGGTCGGTCATGTCGAGCAGGGTGACCCCGGGCAGGTCGGCAGCGGCGGGATCGACATCACGTGGAACCGCGATGTCGACGATGAGCAGTGGGCGCTCGGGCCGGGCGGCCATGACGAGAGCAAGGTCGCTGTGCTCAACCATGAGCGACGACGCCCCGGTGGAGGTCAAGAGCAGATCGACGTCGGCGAGCGTGTCGGCCAGGTCGGCCAAACGGACAGCTCGACCCCCAACCCGCTCGGCGACCGCCACGGCGTGGTCCCAGGTGCGGTTGGCCACCATGACCTCGCCGGCCCCGGCACCAAGGAGGGATGTCGCCATGCCTTCGCCCATCTCGCCGGCCCCAAGCACCAGCACCTTGCGACCATCGAGCGAACCCAGCCGGTCGAGGGCCATGGCCACTGCGGCCTGGGAGATCGAGGTGGTGTGGTGGCTGATGGTGGTTTCGGTGCGGGCCCGCTTGCCGGTTTCGAGAGCGTGGCGGAACAACAGATTGAGGTTGGAACGGCTCGACCCTTCGGTCTGGGCCAGTTCCCATGCGGTCTTGACCTGACCGAGAATCTCGCTTTCGCCGAGCACCGCCGAGTCGAGACCCGCGGCCACCGAGAACAGGTGCCGCACGGCGTCGGTGTCGTAATGAGCGTAGAGGTGATCGGAGAAGTCCTCGGGGGCCAGGTGGGAGACGCCGGCCAGCGTCTCGCGGATGTCGCCATAGGCGCCGTGGAAGCGCTCGGCCACCGCATAGATCTCGGTGCGGTTGCAGGTCGACAACACCACGGCTTCGCTCAGGTTGGCGCGGGTGCACAGATCGGTGAGGACCTTGGGGGCGCGTCCGGCGTCGATCGTCATGCGCTCGAGCAAGTCGAGCGACACGGTGCGATGGTTCAAGCCGATGACGACTACAGACACCCCGGGCTACTCCCTTGACAGCTGGCGGAGGTGATGTCCAGCTTCGCCTGTTTCGAGGGTGGTCCGCCAGTCAGAACCCCGGAATCGGCTATGTAATCCGTCACCCGTGACGCTGTAATCGGTCACCCGTGACGCTGTGACCAGCCGTTCAGCGCCGCTCGGGAGACCCGGTGTCGGGGCCAACGGCACCGGGACCGTCGCTGCGCCGACGGTAGAAGCTGAGGATCTGGAGCTCGACGGCCAGGTCGACCTTGCGGACCGAAACCTCGGGCGGCAGTGAAAGCACCCCGGGGGAGAAGTTGAGGATCGACCCGATTCCGGCAGCGACCATCCGGTCGGCCACCGTTTGGGCGACGGTGGCGGGGGTGGCCACCACGCCGATTGCGATCCCCTTGGATTTCACGAGCTGGGGCAGGTCGTCGAGGTGCTGAACCGTGACCCCGGCGATCGAGGTACCTACCTTGTTGGGGTCGACATCGACCAGCGCCCCGACAGGAAAGCCGCGGTCGGTGAACCCTCCGTAATTGGCGAGCGCCTGACCCAGGTTGCCGACTCCGGCGATCACCACCGGCCAGTCCTGGGTGAGCCCCAACTCACGGCTCATCTGGTAGAGGAGGAACTCGACGTCGTAGCCAACTCCTCGCGTGCCGTAGGAACCTAGATACGAGAGGTCCTTGCGCACCTTGGCGGCGTTCACGCCCGCCAGCTCGGCGAGACGCTCTGACGAGATGGTTGGGATCCGATCGTCGGCGAGATCGATCAGGCAGCGCAGATACACCGGTAGCCGAGCCACCGTGGCCTCCGGTATACGACGCGCCCTCTCGCTCATGGCGCCGGAACTTAGTTCTACGTGCACGCTTTCACAAAGTCCCGGCGTTCTGCTTCGGGGCGGTCAGATGAGGGTGCGACGGAGGATCTTTCCGCCGAGACCCCTGGGGATCTGGTCGACGAACTGGATCTTTGACGGACACTTGTAGCGAGCCAGGTGCGTGCCCACGAACGCGATGATCTCGTCCTCTTCGGTTTCGGCTCCGGGGGCCATCACGACGAACGCCTTGACCGCTTCCCCGGTGTGGGGATGCTCGACCCCGACCACCGCTGCCTCGAGCACCGCCGGATGCTGGACCAGGACGTCTTCGACCTCGGCGGGGAAGACGTTGAACCCCGAAACGATGATGAGATCCTTGGCTCGGTCGACGATGTAGATGTAGCCGTCGTCGTCGACAACGGCGAGGTCACCGGTGTGGAGCCACCCGTCGGCGTCGAGCACGGCATCGGTGGCTTCCTGGTCGTCCCAGTAGCCAGCGAACACATTGGGGCCGCGCACCCAGATCTCGCCGGGGTCGCCGACCAGCGCGTCGCCCGCACTGCCCCCAGAGGTGTCGACAAGCCGTAGCTCGACCCCAGGGAGGACTCGTCCTATCGACCCGAAGGGAGCATTCATGCCCACCGAGTAGGCCACGATCGGCGAGGTTTCGGTCAGCCCATAGCCCTCGTGCAGGCGGAGCCCGAAGCGGTCGAGCATGGCCTGCGCGACCTCGACGGGCAGCTTCGAGGCACCGGAACCGGCCAGGCGAACCGAGGCAAAGGCATCGGGGGCGAGGTCCGGAGTCGACGCGAAAGCCGACCACATGGTGGGAGGACCGGTGACGGTGGTGATCTGGTGAGCGGCAATGGTTTCGGCCGCGGTGGTGGGGTCGAAACGCTCGACGAGCACGACCGTGGCCCCCGCGAGCAAGACGGGGTTGAGCACCACGTTGAGCCCGAAGATGTGGAACAGGGGCAGGACCCCGAAGGTGGTGTCGTCGGCCTGACGGGCGATGGCGGTCACGGCTTGGACCTGCTCAAGGTTCGCCATGAGGTGACCGTGGTTCAGCATGGCCGCCCGCGGTGCTCCGGCGGTGCCGCTGGTGAACATCAACACGGCGAGGTCGCCGGCGTGACGCTCGACGATTGGGCTCGCCGGCCCCGCGGTCAAGGGCTCTGACGCGACGGATCCGGGGACGTCGTCGGGACGGGCGGCGATCAGGTGCTCGACCGTTGGGAGGGCGCCCCAGTCGATCGCACCGGCCGCGGCCCCAGCGGTGGGTCCGACCATGACCGCCCGGGCCCCCACTGCGGTGATCTGGTTCGCCAGCTCCGGCGCCGGGCTCAGGGGGTTGAGGGGCACGACCACCAGCCCGGCCCCGAGCCCAGCGAGATACCACTCGACGAAGTAGCGGTTGTTGCCCGCCATCAGCGCCAGACGATCACCTGGGTTGAGATCCATGGCCGATAGAGCGCTCCGGATGGAACCCACCCGTTCGCGAAGTTCGCCGTAGGTGGTGGAACGGCCGCGGCTGACCAGGGCAACGACGTCGGCCGGATGAGACTCGATGAGGTTGGCCAGGTTCACAACGACAGTTCACCACAGGTCCTCATGGCGAGCATCCGGGTGGCCGAAGATGGTGCTGTGCCCACGGCCATCGCCACCAACCGCCTCACCCGACGATTCCCGAGCGGGACCGCTCTCGACGGGCTCGATCTCGAAGTCGGAACGGGCGAGGTGTTGGCCCTTCTCGGTCCCAACGGAGCGGGCAAGACGACGACCATCCGGCTGCTGAACGGTGTGCTGACCCCTGATGAGGGCTCGTCGACGGTGCTCGGCATCGATCCCGCGGTGCACGGCAACGAGGTGCGGCGCCGTACCGGCGTTCTGACCGAGAACGCCGGGCTCGACGACCGCCTCACCGCCCGCGAGAACCTGGAGGCCACCGCCCGCATTCGCGGCTTCTCCCGCGCCGAAGCCCAGGTTCGCAGCCACGAACTCCTCGATCGGTTCGGAATGCTCGATCGGGCCGACGTGAACATTCAGGGGGCCTCAACGGGGCAGCGCAAACGGATCGCGCTGGTACGGGCCCTGCTCCACGACCCCGAGGTTCTGTTCCTCGACGAGCCGACCTCGGGGCTTGATCCGGCAGCCACCCGCGAGGTCATCGATCTCATCGGATCGCTGGCCACCGAGCACGGGCGCACCGTGGTCCTCTGCACTCATTTCCTGGGCGAGGCGGGAAAGCTCGCCGACCGCATGGCGGTCCTGCACCGGGGTCGGCTGCGCGTGGCGGGTCGCCCCGCCGAGTTGGCCGCCGACATGTGGGACGGACTGACCGTCGAGGTCGATCTCGACGGGCCCGCATCGACATCCCTGGTCGCCTCCGTGGCGGGTTGGACGGGAGTGAACGAGGCGATGACCTCACCGAGGGGCCTGCGGCTTGTGGTCGAAGACCGAAACGCGCTCCCCCGCCTGGTCGCTGAGCTCGCTCGCGCCGGTGTCGCCGTGTACGCGGTCACGCCGCGGCCGCCGACGCTCGAGGACATCTACTTCGCCATCGAGGCCGAGATAATCGCCGAGAACGGTGCCATCGCCCCGTCGGTAGCACCGTGAGCATGCCCGGAGCCTCGCCCGTGGCACCGACCCCCAACGGCCGCCAGGGTCTGGATTGGAACGCCATCGGCGCCATCATCCGCAAGGACCTCACCGCCGTGCGCCGGGCGAAGGCAGTGATCATCCCCATGCTGGCCGTCCCCGCTCTGCTGCTGGTCATCCTGCCGTTGTTCATCGGACTCGCCGCCCGCAGCCAGGAAGCCGACCTCGGCGGGTTCCTCGAATCGATGCCGGGCGGACTGGTCGACCCGATCGCGGCCCTTCCCGCTCAGGAACAGCTCATCGTGTTGGTCAACGGTTACTTGTTGGCCCCGCTGTTCCTGATCGTTCCGCTGATGGTGTCGGCGGTGCTGGCTGCCGACGCGTTCGCCGGCGAGAAGGAGCGGCGGACCATGGAGTCGCTGCTTCACCTGCCGATCGACAACCGCGATCTGTTCCTGGCCAAATTCCTGGGGGCGTTCATCCCGGCGATCCTCGTCTCGTGGGTGGGCTTCGTGCTGTTCTGCATCGTGGCCAACTCGGTGGCCTGGGGGGTGATGCACCGCATCTTCGTTCCCACCCGGTTGTGGTTGGTGATGATCCTGTGGGTCGCGCCCGCGGTGGCGAGCCTCGGTTTGGGGGTGATGGTGAGGGTGTCGGTACGGGCCCGGACCGCCCAGGAGGCCAACCAGCTCGGTGGCGCGGTGGTGCTGCCCCTGATCTTTCTGGCGGTCGCCCAGTCGAGCGGTCTGCTGCTGTTGGATCTGCCGGTGGCCATCGCCGTCGGGGCGGTGATCTGGGTCGTCGCCATCAGCCTCAGCGTGCGGGGTGCCCGTCGCTTCACCCGCGACGAGATCGCCACCCGCATCTGAGCCGGGCCGACAAGCGGGCCCGGCCGTTGCCGTCATCTACGGCAGCCGCCTCAGCCGGCCAGAAACACCAGTTGGAGCACGGCGGCGCCCAGCAGCGCCAGTAGCAACAGACCCAGGACCAGAACCGTCCCCGGCCTCACGAGCGGTCCCGCAGGCGGAGGGTCACCGCCATGGAAAGGCCTCCGTCGGGGCTGCGTTGCCCGGGCTCGTCGCCGGTGGCTTCGAGCAACACCTCGTCGCCAGGGCCGATACCAAGCTCGCGAGCCGCCGAACCCTGGTTGGCCACGAGCGCCATCAGCCCGTACGAATCGACGATCATGCCGATCTCGCCCACCCCGAGACCGCTGAAGGTCTCGATGCGGGGAGCCGAGCGGCGCCGATCCCCGACGGTGACGGTGACCATGTCGCCCATGTCGGCAATTTCGTCAGGGTCGACGTTGAGCTGAACGTTGCCGAACTGATCGACCCACAGCGCTTCGCACACCAACATGTCGCCGTCGGGCTGGGTGATGGGGATCATCGAGGGCCGGAGCGTGGCTGGGTCGATCTCGGTGCCCAGTTCTTCGAGAGGTACGCCGGCACAGAGGTGGGCCGCGACCGGAGCAAAGATGTCGCGGCCGTCGAAGGTCGGCCCGGGGGCCGGGAGCTGGAAAGCCTTGTTGGTCAGCTCGAAGGCCCGGCTGGCTCCGCCGACCATGGCGACCGCAGGAGCGAGAAGACCGTTGTCGGGCCCGACCAGGACCGAAGCTCCATCGCCGACCTCGACGGCGATGGCTCGCCGTTCGCCACCGACGCCGGGATCGACCACGGCGACGACCACGCCGGCACACAGGTACTGCGCCGCCCGGGCCAGGGTCAGCGCCCCAGCGCGCACGTCGTAGGCCGGAACCTGGTGGGTCAGATCGATCACCTTGACCTCGGGAGCGATCGAACGGATGACCGAGTGGACCACCCCGACGAACTCATCGACGGTGCCGTAGTCCGACAGGAAGGTGACGGTGTCGTAGCGCAGTTCCATGGCCCCCTCGACGCTACCGGGCCTGCTGGTCCGGTCCGCCATCTAGACAGCGCGGCCGAGCTCGCGAGACCGCTGCGTGGCCGCTTCGACCGCGTCGAGCACGGCGCTGCGCATGCCAGCGGCCTCGAGTGCTCGCAGACCCGCAGCGGTGGTTCCTCCCGGAGAGGTGACCGCCGCCCGCAGGGCTTCGGGTCCGTCGGTGGACTGATCGAGCAGGGTGGCTGACCCGAGAAGCGTCTGGGTGGCCAGCTCGACCGCCACATCGCGCGGTAACCCCACGAGCACACCGGCATCGATCAGGGCCTCGGCGAGGAGGAAGACATAGGCCGGACCCGAGCCCGACAATCCGGTGACGGCATCGAGCTGGGGCTCAGAGACCTGAACCACCTTGCCGACCGCGCCCAGAACCGATTCGGCCCACGCCAGGTCGCCGCGTCCGGCGTGGAGCCCACCGGCGATCGCCGATGCTCCCATCCCCACCAGAGCAGGGGTGTTGGGCATGGCCCGCACCACCGGTACACCTTCGCCCGCCGCGGCCTGCAAGGTGGCCAGGGTGACCCCGGCGGCGATCGACAGCACCCGCTCGGCGCCGTGCCCCACTGCGCTCGACACCGCCGTGGCCACGTCGGCCGGCTTCACCGCGACCACCACACCCTCGGAGGGTTGGGGCTCGTCGGCCACGACGACATCGGCGAAGCGTTGCGCCAGCTCGGCCCGACGCGCCTCGAGCGCTTCGACCACGACCAGCTCCTGGGGTGCCCAGTTCGCCGCGATCAAGCCGCCCAACAGGGCTTCGCCCATGCGTCCGCCGCCGATGATCTGAAGCCGGAACATGCCCGAACCCTACCGGTCAACAGCCGCTCGACTGGGGTCTTTGCTGACCCGCGGTGCCAGGCCCAGCGTCGAAGTGACGACCACCACGGCAAGTGCGATCGCGCCACCGACCAGGAACGTGCTGTTGGTGCCGATGGCGGTGACGCTGGCGCCGGCCACGAGCGGACCGACCGACTGGCCCGCACGGATGGCGCTCACCTGCAGCGAAAGCACCGCACCCCGACTCGACTCCGGCGCTGACTCGGCCACCACGTCGGTGAGGGTGGGCAGTACCAGCCCCTCGCCCAAACCGAACATGAGGCTGGCAACAACCACCAACGCCAACGCGCCGGTCACCCCCACCAGGGGGTAGGAAAGCGAGAACATCACGAACGAGAAGATGACGATCAGCCTTGGCCTCCACCGGGCCCGGACCCGACCCAGGATGAGAGCGCCGACCGTGGCCCCGATCGCCGGAACTGCCAGGATGAACCCCCGTTCGCGAGCCGCCAGGCCGAACTCGTCTTCGAGATGCAGGGGCATCACGGTGAGGAACAGTCCGAACATGATGAAGAAGGTGATGAAGGCCAGACCCAGGGGTGCCAGGACCGCCGGCCTGCGGGCGGCCCGAGCCGCGGCCACCACCTGGGCTCCGATCGAGGTGGAGCGATCACCGGAGTCCGGTGCCAACCGAGCCATGATGATCGCCGCGGTCACCAGGGCCAGGGGATAGGGCGCGAACGACCAGCGCCAGGATCCGAGGTCGGTGAGCAATCCTCCGACCGCAGGCATGACGGCCAACGACACCGTGAGGACCGCGGAGTTGTAGCCGAGGATGCGCGCTCGATCGACGCCTGACCAGGTGTCGCTGATGAGGATGGTGGCGAGGTTTATGAGCCCCGCCGAACCGATCCCCTGGCCGAACCGGGCGATCAGGAGCCAGGTGAAGGTCGGCGAGAACGCAGCCATCGCCCCGAACAGTCCGAACAGAACCAAGCACGGGACGAGGATGCGCTTACGGCCGAAGCGGTCAGCCAGAACCCCGACGAGCGGCGCGATCACGATCCCCGGGATGCTGGCCGCCGCGACCAGGATTCCGGCTGAGCCATCGTCGATTCCGAGGTCGTCGAGGATGTCGGGGATCGCGGGGTAGATCAAGGTGTTGCCGAGGATGCCGGTGACCGTGATAGATCCGATCAGCCACAGCGACAGTGGGCGTGGCGACCGCTGACCGCCCGGTGGCGGCTCCGCCCCCGAGGGAACGTTCATTGGGCCCGGGAGCGCACCAGAGCTCACCCGCACTTCCCCGATCGGAGGAGACTCGACATCCTCCCGGGCCCCATGCAGAAAGTAATATGAAATGGGCTGAAAGTCAATGAGAACCCTGGGAAGCAGCCCAACGGGAAGCAAACGCCAATCTCACGGCCGGCTTGAAGCACTGCTCTACCGCCACGTAGAGCAGGCCAAGGATGTGATCGAGAGCCCGGCGATCGATGTGGTCGATGGGAGCGGCGCCCTTGAGGTAAACCGCGTCCTCGTCGCCGATCGCAAAGGCGGCGCCCACCAACTTCTGGTTGCGGATCAGCAGGTGCTCGAACAACTGGACGTGGTTCTCTTCCGGGGCAGGCATGAAATACGTCTCGTAGTGCAACATCCGTTGGCGGCGGGTGAGCCAGATGGTGAAGACATCCTTCTCTTCGCCGGTGACCCGGATGTACCACCGGTGCTCACCCGGCTCTCCCCTCTCGACCGCCACCACCACGGGGTTGTCGGCCAGCTCGCCGGCGGCCCACTCATCGATGACGGCTTCGACCTCGGCTAGGGTGGCGTCGTCAGGAGGCGGGTCGGCATCGAGAAAGGCGGACATGGCGGGGACCCTACCGGCCGGGAAGATCTCGGCCTAGACGGCGCAGTCGACCTGGACGCGGCTGCCCAGATCGGCGTAGAGGCGCCGCAGACGTCCGGCGGTGGTCGACCAGGTGTAGCGACGCGCGTCGGCGGCAGCGCTTGCCGCCAAGCCGGCGGCAAGGTCCGGATCGGCCAGGATCCGGTTGGCGTGGCGGGCGTACTCGGCCGGGTCGCGGCCCTCGACCAGGTAGCCGGTAACGCCGTCGATGACCAGGGTCCGCAGACCGCCGACGGATGCGGCGACCACCGGGGTACCGCAGGCCGCCGACTCGAGGGCCACCAGGCCGAAGGACTCCGACCGGCTGGGCACGATGGTGAGGTCGGCCGCCCGGTAATAGGTGCTCAACAGGTGGTGGGGTTGCGGCTCGACGAAACGCACCCTGTCGAGCACACCCCGACGGGCGGCGATGTCTTGGACCCTCTGCATCTCGTGATCGCCCCGAGCACCACTCGGACCCCCCACCGCCACCAGCACGGCGCTGGGATCGTCGATGGCGGCCAGCGCCTCGACCGCCACATCGAGCCCCTTGAGGGGCTGCACCCTTCCGACGAACAACAACACCGGGTGGTCGCCGAGACCAAGAGCGGCCCGCGCCCCGCGCGGGTCGCCAGGCGAGAAGAACGCGTGGTCGACCCCCGGAGGGACGATCTCGACCCGGGCTGGATCGGCGCCGTAGAGGTCGACGAGCTGGTCAGCTTCGGCCGGGCTGTTCGACAGGATGAGATCCGAACAAGCGATGACCTCGGCTTCGGCGTCGACCCGACGCTGAGGTTCGTCGTCACCCGTATCGGCCTTGACCCGGGCCAGGGTGTGGAAGGTCGAAACGAGCGGTAACCCAAGCTCGTGCTTGATGCGATGACCAGCCACCGCCGACAGCCAATAGTTGGCGTGGAGAGCATCGACCGGGCCACCGCGTAGGAGATGATCGATCACCCCGTCGGCGAATACCTCGACCAACTCGGGCAGGTGCTCCTTGGCCAGCTCGGGCGGACCGGCGTCGATGTGTACGACCTGCACGCCGGGTTCGACATCGATGGTGGGTGGGAGCTCCGCGTGCCAACGGCGGACGTAAACCCGGCAGGCGATACCGGCCTGAGCGAGCGATGAGGTCAGTTCCCGGACATAGACGTTCATGCCTCCGGAGTCGCCAACCCCGGGTTGAGCCAACGGAGAACTGTGCATGGAGAGAAAAGCGAGGGTCTGCACAAAGGGTCCCAACGTCGACCGGGGAAGGATGATTCCCGACTTTACCGATCGGGATCTTCGATCGGTACGTCGACCTCCGGGGTGGTGGTTGATCGCTCGGTCTCGTTCGCCTGAGTGCCGTTGGTGGTCTGGAACGACCGGTAGATCTGGATCAGCGACTGCTTCTGCTCGGGGCTGATGGTGGGGTCGAGGTTGATGGCCGACTCGAGATCGGGGTCGCCGGGCAGACGCTCGTCGAGAATTCCGGCCCGGACGTACAGGGTCTCGGCCGAGATCTCCAAGGCGTGGGCGATCTGTTGGAGGATCTCAGCCGAGGGGCGGCGCAATCCTCGCTCGATCTGGCTCAGGTATGGGTTGGACACCCCGGCCAGGTCCGACAGCTTGCGCAGAGAGAGCTGCCCCATCCGCCGTTGTTCACGGATGAACTCCCCCAGGTCGCGCCACCGTTGCTCGAAGGCTTCGGTCACCCCGTCGGCTTGTGAGGTCATGACGACAGAACCTCACCGGGCGAACTCATTGCAGGAGCGAGTCGACGCTGGCCTCGCCCGACCGGTATCGGCGGGTGACTTCGGCCTGGAGCCGGTCGATCTGCAGATGCAGTTCGCGGCGGACACCAGACACGTCGCGCTCGAGCGATTCGAGGCTCTCGACGATGGAGGTGAGGTCGTCGTCGGAAATCGCGGCCATGTCGGCGAGGAGCCCGGGAGCGACGATGGCGTCGACGGCCGCTTCGAGATCGTCGTGGATGTCGGGGAGTCGCAAGCCACGGGGGGCCTGGCCGAACCCGGGGGCGCGCCCGTGATCGGCGAGGATCTCAGGCAGGCGGGCGATGAGCTCATCGGTGTCGACGGGCGCGTCGCCTGATTGACGACGCGCGAACTCGCTGCCCAGGAGATCGAGGCGCACCTGGATCACCCGACGAAGGTACGACACCGTTTCCTCGCGCTGCTGGCAGGCGGTGCGACGCAGCCTCAACTCAGCCATGTCGACGTCGGCGAGATCCTCGACGAAGCCGGGGGCGAGCAGGCGATCGAGCTCAGGATGCATTTCGTCCTCCTCGCACTCTGGTCATGGCACTCAGGTCGGGCCTGGAACCGAGGTTAGTAGGCCAGCCTCAGATGCCGACACCGGCCCACAGCAGCATGAGCCAGAGCGGCCCGACAAACAGGTACGAGTCGAGTCGCCGCAGCGCGGGTGCCGACGCGCCTGCTCGGGGCAGGATGGCCGAGGCAAGGACCTGGCCGATAGGAACAGCCACCGCCACCACCAAGGCGTAGAACCACAGGCTGGCGCCGCTGAAGGGTGGCGGCGGGACGACGGCCAGCGCTCCGGTGGCCATCACCACCGCCAACAATCCCGCGAAGGGACCCTCGAAGGGATTCGATGCGCCTGACCCGATCAGATAGTCGCCTATCTCATAGGCCGAGGCCATGAGCACCAGCGTCACCGCCGAACCGATATCGAATCGGTAGAGCATCACCAGCGATGACGCCGCCAAACCGACAAATACCGCCGAACGCACCACCGCGGCGGCGTCGACCAGTGGGTCACGGCGACGTTGGGAAAGAGCACCGGCGGTGGCGACCGCGGCGATGCTCCCCACGATGATCACCAGCCCGGCCAGCGCGGTGCCCCAAGCCGCCGCGACCGGGATGAGCCCGGCCACCCCGGCGCTGACGGCCAGATTGGGTCGACGCCAACGGGTACGCAGGGCCTGCGCGGTCTGGGCGGCGGCGAGGGCGGCGATGGCCGCCACCAGCAGCGCCAAGGCCCCGATTCCGAGGTACATCGCCACCAAGGCGGCAACGAACCACACCACCCCGAGACGCACCCGGGGGCCGTCGATGTCGTAGACGATGCCAAAGCGGGACTCGGCGAGTCGCGTCAGCCGATACGACTCCCCCGAGCCGTCGGCGCCACCTCGTGTCGCTGACCGGCGACCTTTGGGAGCATTCGACCTGGGCGCCTGCTTGGACCGCGACGACGGCTGCTTCGTGCCAGACGCCCGGGTACCGGTGCTCATGCTCCCCCTGACACCGGAGGTAACACCGCCACCTCGTCGCCATCGGACACTGGAGCATCGGGATCGACGGGCTCGCCGTTGACCCACACCCGCGAATTGTCGAGGACGGCTCCGAAATGGTCGCCGTAGAGGGCGCGGGCAGCGGACAGGACCTCGCCCACCGTGGCGCCGGGGATCTCGGCCCGATCGGTGCCAGCCGCCTCCCGGGCGGATGCGAACAGTCGTAGCAGCGCCACACCGGGATTGTAGGGGTGGGACCCCCACGGCCGAGCGATGCTCCCGGGACGACGACAGATCTAGGTGGACGGCAACTCCGCAGCCAACAGCTCCAGCAACATGTTGTCGCCCCAGCTTCCGTCGGCGCGCCGTTCGTAGCTGCGCATGACCCCCACCTGACGGAAACCCAACGAGGTGAACACCCCGATCGCCCGCTCGTTGTCGACCGACGGGTCGATGATGATGCGGTGGTGGCTCCTGACCTCGACCAGGTGGCGGGCCAAGGTGACGATGGCGTCTCGCCCGATACCCCGGCTGGCGTTGGCGGGATCGACGAACAGGTCGACGCCGGCATGGCGGTAGTCGGGGTCTTCCTGCTCGTAGAACTGGATCATGCCGACCAGGGGGGCACCACTGAGCGCCTCGTCCTCGGCGGCGGGGTTCTCCCCCTCCGGGAGAGCAACGATGGCAAACGAGCCGCCGTCTCCTTCGGCCAGCAGTTCGTCGCGCACCCGGTCGTAGTCGTATCCCTCCCACCACCGGGCCACCTCGGGCTTCGCGAGGATCGCCACCAACGGTTCGATGTCGGATTCGACGAGGGGACGAAGTACCGAAACCCGGCCACGGAGCATGTTTGCCATGGCAACAGTCTCGCCCAATCGGTCCTGGCCCGTATACCTTCACCTCGATGACCCCGCCCCGTCCATCCACGACCCGGATGCTCCTCACCCGTCACGGCCAGTCCACCTGGAACGCACTGGGCAAGTGGCAGGGTCAGGCCGATCCCCCTTTGTCAGCCCTTGGCCGCCTACAGGCGCGCCATGCCGCCGAGAGGGTGGGAACCGTCGATGTCATCGTGGCGTCCGATCTGGAACGGGCTCGCGACACCGCCCTCATCATCAGCGAGGCGCTCGGCGTTGGCCCGGTGATCATCGACCCCGACCTTCGCGAGCGCGAGGCCGGCGAGTGGTCCGGGATGACCCGCGACGAGATCGAGGTCGAGTGGCCGGGATACCTCGATAAGGGGGACCGGCCGCCCGGATGGGAACCCCAGGAGGTGCTCATCGTTCGGGCCATGGCCGCCATCGACCGAATCCATACCAACTACGCCGGAGCGGAGGTGCTGGTGGTCACCCACGGCGGGGTCATCTACAGCATCGAGGAACACCACGGAGCCGACTGGGTGCGCATCGGCAACCTCCAGGCCCGCGTGCTCAAGGTCGACGAACAAGGCACGACCCTCGGCGAGCGGATGGAACTGATCGACCACGCCGAGATCACCGTCCCCGACCAGCTCTAGACTCCACGCAGCGCGACGGTCGGTTCGTGGCCGGGCGGAGGTTGCCCTGCTAGATCAGAGAAGGTCGCGGCGTAGCTCTTCGGGGGTCTTGGGCGAGAGCAGAGCAGGAGCCACGTCGAACACGGTGTGAGCACCGTGGGCCCCCTGATCGAACAGGCGGTGGGCGGCGCGGGCGTAGGCCACCAGCACGCTGGCGGTGAAGGCCGGGTTGCTTTCGAGGCCCAGATGGAACTCGTAGGTCTGCTCGGCGCCGTCGCCGGTGACTCCGCTGCGGATCACGAAACCACCGTGGGGCATGGTGGTGTGGTCGCGAGCGAGGTCGTCGGCGCTCACGAAGTGGACGGTGGTGTCGTAGGGCTCGAAGTAGTGAGGCATGGTCACGATCGCCTCGTGCACCTCGACCGGATCGGCGCCCGGTTCGAGAACGACGAAGCACTCCCGCACGTGCTGGTCCCTCACGGCGAGTTCGGGGCGCTTGCCGCTACGGGCCCGTTCGATCGCCGCCGGCGACGGGACCGTGTATTGCACGGCATCGGCCACCCCCGGCACCCGACGAAGAGCAGCCGAGTGCCCTTGACTGAGCCCCTTGCCCCAGAACGTGTAGGTCGCGCCAGCGGGGAGTACGGCTTCTCCGACCAACCGATTGATGGAGAACAGGCCAGGATCCCAGCCGCTCGAAATGATCGCCGTGGTACCTCCCGCCCGGGCGGCGGCGTCGACGGCGGCGAAGTGAGTTGGGATCTCAGCATGGGTGTCGAAGCTGTCGACGATGGTGAACCGGCGGGCCAGCCCGGGAGCCTGCTCGGGCAGATCGCCCTTGGAACTCCCGCACAACACCAGAACGTCGACCAGGCCAACGAACTGGTCGAGGTCGTCGAACCGATGGACGGGAACCTCGCCGGTGAGCGGTTGCAAGGAGGCCGGGTCCCGCTTGGTGAACACCGCCACCAACTCCATGTCGGGGTTCTGGGCGATGGCGGCCTCGACGCCTCGACCGAGGTTTCCGTAGCCGACGATCCCGATCCTGGTCTTGGTCATCCGGTCATCTCACTGTGGTTGGGCCATCATCGTTAGGACATGACTTCCCGTCTCGCCGACCACCTCTCCGCCCTGGGAGAGACGTCCGACACCGACGTGCTACTCGAGGCGTTCACCGATTGGGTCGAATCGCGGGGCCTCGCGCTGTATCCGGCTCAGGAGGAGGCGATCCTCGAGATCTACGCCGGTTCGAATGTGATCCTGGCCACCCCCACCGGTTCGGGCAAGTCGCTGGTGGCCCTCGCCGCCCACGCCTCGGCCATGGCCGAGGGCCGCCGCACCTTCTACACCGCGCCGATCAAGGCCCTGGTGTCGGAGAAGTTCTTCGACCTCAGCCGCGAGCTAGGACGCGAGAACGTGGGGATGATGACCGGCG
>CAZEFG010000019.1:0-18072 GCA_964511355.1 uncultured Iamiaceae bacterium | reverse complement strand
GATCCGATCGATCGAGTCCCAGCGTTTCGCTGCCGACCCGGTCGTCGTCGACCCGCTCCCGTTGGTGCGGCCGGTCTCCCCAGGTCTGGCTTCCGACAACGGTGAAGGGTCGAGAGGCGTGTCGGTGGCTGGGATGGGCCTGGCCACCGGCGCGTCAGTTCTCATTGGCTGGCTGCACCGGCCCCGTCGGCGCCGACCAGGAAAGGCCGCCTCGTGACCGACCCCACTCCCCCTTCAGGCGGTTCCGGCTCGGCGCTGGTGGTCAGCGGGCTCACCAAGGCCTATCGCACCGCCACCATCCTCGGCGGACTCTCATTCACTCTGCACCCGGGGACGGCCACCGTGATCGGCGGGATCAACGGCATCGGCAAGAGCACTCTGTTCCGGTGCCTGGCCGGTCTGGCCCGATTCAACGGAACAGTGCACCTGGGAGGCGAGATGATCCACCGCCAGATTGGGCCCGCCACCCGTCGACGCATCAGCTACCTACCCCAGACCCCGGGCTTGCCCGAGAACGGGACGGTGGCCGAGATCGTTGACCTGTATCGCCGATTGCGTCCGGGAGTCATCGACACCGCGGGCTTTCCCGACGACTTCCTCCCTCCCTCTGACCACCGGCTCCGCATCCTGTCGGGTGGTCAGCAACAGAGGGTGGCCCTCACCATCGCCATGCTCGGCCGCCCCGATCTGTTGTTGCTCGACGAGCCCACCGCCAACCTCGACCACACGGCGAGGACAGCCGTCTGGAAGGCGATCCGCACAGCCACCGAAAGGGGCGCGATCGTGGCCATCGCCAGCCCCGCCCCCGCGGAGCTGGACGAAGTGGCCGACCGAGTCATCGAGCTCGAAGCGGGCAAGGTATCCAACGACCAGTGGCGGTCCGCCCACTCAGGACTCGCATCATGAACGCGGTGGCCAGCCTCGCCGGGTGGGAGATGCGATCCGCCATCCGCAGTCGGTGGGTCGTGGCCATGAGCGCGGTCTTCACCGTGGCGTGCCTGTCGGTGACCCTGTTCGGACTCCGCACGCTGCGCGAGTTGGGTCTGGCCGGTGCCGGAGCATCCGCCGACGCTCTGTTGAACCTGGGAATGCTGTTTCCGCCGCTGATCGGCCTGTTGATCGGAGCGGGCAGTGTGGCCACGGCGAGGGATCGGCGCACCTTGGCCATGACCTTGTCGCAGCCGTTGCGCCCCGTAGAGGTGTTGGCGGGGTGGTTCGTGGGTCTCACCGGGGCCATGTGGCTGACAGTGGCGGTCGGTTTCGGCGCCGCCGGGGTCGTGGTCGGTTCGGTGATCAAGGGATCAGACCTCGCCACCTTCGCCACCGTCGTGGCGAGCACCATGGCGGTCACGGCGGCGGCGGTCGCCATCGGCATCGCCATCTCGGCGTTGGCGTCCAACCGGATGCAGGCGCTGGCGGTGGTGGTGGCCATGTGGTTCGCCCTGGCGATCGGGATGGACCTCCTGCTGGTGGTCGTGGTTCCCGGACTCGGCCTCGGCCCGGTAGCCCTACTGGCCGCCGTGCTCGCCAACCCCCTCGAAGCGGGGCGCCTCCTGGCCGTGCTCGTCATCGAGCCCGACGCCACCGCACTCGGACCGTTCGGCTCGTACCTGATCGGACGGTTCGGCGTGACCGGCGCCCGTCTCCTTCTCCTGTCCTCGATCCTCGGCTGGACCGCCGCGTCCCTCGGGGTGGCTCATGCCGCCATCCGCCTTCGCGACGTGTGACCTAGGCTCTGGCCTGATGCGAGTCCGTCTCAGCCGAAAGGGCGACTACGCCGTTCGGGCCATGCTCCACCTCGCCCGCCACGAAGGCGAAGGCCGGTGCAAGACCCGCGACATCGCCCAGGAGATGGACATCCCCGAAAGCTACCTACCGCAAATCCTGGCCGAGCTGGTCGGCGCGGGCCTGGTGGTGTCCCAGGCGGGCCGCGACGGCGGCTATGCGCTCGCCGCCCCGGCCGCCCAGATCCACCTGCTCGAGGTGATCGAGGTGATGGAAGGCCCAGTCGAGCTGGCCCAATGCGTGATCACCGGCGGGCCGTGCCACTGGGACAACGAATGTGCCATCCACCGCTTCTGGTCGGCGGCCCAGGAGGCATTCCGCGACCAACTGCGCTCGACGACCTTCGCCGACATCGCCGGCGTCGACCTCGTCCTTCTCAGTGATCGGCAGTGAGGACGGCTTCGATCTGGTTGGTGATGAAGGTGTTGAGCTGAGTCTGGGCCTCTTCGCACTTGCCCTTGGCGCTCTGGGTGAACCGGGTGACGTTGGAGACGGCGTCGGTGCGGGCGTTGCCTTCCCAGTCGGTGCTCTCCAACTTGGCGAGGTGGCCGTCGAACAAGGCCGAGATCGACGCGAAGTGACGGTTTACCGTGCTGGTGAGGCCATCGAGAGCTGACGTGTCGACATCGACGAAGTCGACGCTGGCCACAGCCTGGGGGGTGATGGGAGAGCCGTTGACGCTGATGTCGATGGCCGAGCCACCGAGTGACGCCGCGATGTTGGAGGTCGAGGTGCGGATGGCGTCGGCGATCGCGCCGAGATCGCGGTTGAGGTCGTTGGCGAAGTTGGAAGCCAGCTCTCCGGCGCGGGTCTTGAAGTCGACCGCGTTGGGACCGAAGTAGCGAACCTCGACGGTGGCGGTCACCAGCGCCACCAGTTCCTCACGAATCGTGTTGAACTTTTCCTGGGCGTCGTTGCCGTAGGCCTGGACACTGGCCGGGTTCACTCGAATGATGGTCATGGTGCTCCTTAGGGCTCTGAAGCGGGCTAGCACCGGAGTGCCTACCAACGAAATTTGGCTTTGACAGAGCCTCGACCGACATAAAACCGCCGAGGCAGATCCGCACTCGGATCATCGGAACCCGCCGGTGGTGCTCCGCCGACCAGGCTGCCAACCTGAGTGCACCCGGAAACAGTAGCGCACTCCAGATGCTCAGTTGACGCCGTAGTCGTCTTTTTCGGGAATCGAAGGTGCCGAACGCTCAGGCCAGATACAGGTCGGGCCGAGTCAGAAGATCGACCCCCAAGAGCATCGCCGCGGTGGACACGCCCTCGCCGCGCGACGCCGCGTCGTCGATGGCGGCAACCGCCGTCGGGGCATCGAGATCGTCGTCGAGAGCCGAACGCACAGCGTCGAGCGCACCGTCGCCCTCCCCCGCGACCAACCAGCGCTCAAGGCGGGCCTCAGCCGCGGGCATCATGGCGTCGTTCCATTCCCACTCGTGGCGGTAGTGCTGAGCCACCAGAGCCAGGCGGATCGATCGAGGATCCCACTGGGTCCGCAGGTCGCTGACGAACACCAGGTTGCCGAGCGACTTCGACATCTTCTCGCCGTCCATTCGCACCATCGCCTGATGCATCCAGTGACGCACGAAGGGTTCGCCGGTGGCCGCCTCGGACTGTGCCGCCTCACACTCGTGGTGAGGAAAGATCAGGTCGGCGCCGCCGCCGTGTAGGTCGATGGTGGTACCAAGCTCGCGCAACGCCAGCGCCGAGCACTCGATGTGCCAACCCGGTCGGCCCGGCCCCCACAATGACTCCCAGCTCGGTTCGCCTTCGGCCGACGGCTGCCACAGCACGAAGTCGAGCGGGTCGCGCTTGTTGGGGTCATCGACGTTGCCGCCCCGCTCGGCCGCGTAGGCGAGCATGGTTTCGCGGGGCAGGTTGGAGATCTGACCGAACCCCGCGAAGGTCGAGATGTCGAAGTACACCCCGCCCCCCGCTTCGTAGGCATGGCCCTGGTCGAGGACCATCCCGATGAACCCGCGGATGTCGGCGATGGCGGAGGTGGCCCGCGGTTCGCTCCACGAGGGCAACAGCTCCAGCACTTCCATGTCGGAGTTGAAACGAGCGATCTCGCCGGCGGCTAGGTCCAGGTAGTGGACGCCCAGCTCGGAGGCCTTGGCCAGGATCGAGTCGTCGACGTCGGTGATGTTGCGGACACAGCGGGTGTCGTGGCCACGGTCGCGCAAACGGCGTTGAAGCACGTCGTAGGTGACATACACCGCGGCGTGGCCGATGTGGGTGGCGTCATAGGGCGTGATGCCGCAGGTGTACATGGTGACGACTTCGTCCGGGGTGAACGGGACGATCGCCTGTCGTGCCGTGTCATAGAGGCGCATCGGGTCGCGACCCGCTGCCCCTCCACTCACTGGCGGGTGCTCACAGGTCGATGCCGGTGAACTGGACCGCCGCTCGAGTCTTGTACCGGACGTTGAGCTGAAGGAGAACCGCGGTGAAGGCCTCGATGGGAGCCGCGTTGGACAATTCGCCCGCGTCGAGGGGCCGCATGCCCGGAATGGCTCCGACCAGCTCGACCGTCGTCGCGGTGGCGGTTGGGTGATCAGAACAGATCAGGACGTCCATCTCGATCGGGTGGTCGAGGTCGCCGAGTTCCTTGGCCGGAACGTGGTGAAGCGCGGCCGACACATAGCTCTGGGGGATGACAGCCTGCACGCTGGCCGCAACCGACCCGCGGGGCGGGACCAGAGGCTGGAACTCGTGGCCGATGCGCACCAAAGCGTTGGCCATGGAGATGACCACCTTGCCCTTGAGCTGATCGCGCACCGCCGCCACGGTGGGGGCAGCGCCTTCCCACGGCGTGGCCACCACGATAACGTCGGCCTCGGCGGCCCCCGCGTTGTCGGCGGCTTCGATGGTGAGTGAATGTTCGGGCCATCGTTCGGCGATGGAATCTTTGACCTCGATCGCCCGTTCGAGCTTTCGCGACCCGACGACGACGTCGTAGCCAACTGATGCGAGGCGGGCGGCTAGACCGCTCCCCGCAGGACCCGTTGCTCCCAATACACCGATCTGCACGGCGTCACCATAGTTGGGCCCATGTGCCCCGACGCCAACTCGCCGGATCGCCCTCGTCGTGGACTCGTAACCATCCGACGGCGGGTAGTGTCCAAGTCCTCATGGGAATTCTCGACGGATCCAGGCTCCTCATCACCGGTGTGATCACCGAGTCGTCGCTCGCCTTCGGAGTGGCCAAACTGGCCCAGGAAGAAGGCGCCGAGGTGATACTCACGGGGTTCGGTCGGGGCATGTCGATCACCCAGCGCACCGCCAAGCGGCTGCCCAGCCCGCCCGAAGTACTCGAACTCGACGTCTCTGACCCGGACCATCTCAGCGCCCTCACCGCCGATCTGACCGATCGGTGGGGTTCAGTCGACGGGGTCCTGCATTCCATCGGGTTCGCGCCGGAGTCCTGCCTCGGCGGTGGTTTCATGGATGCCCCGTGGGAGGACGTGGCTGTGGCGATGCAGGTGTCGGCCTACTCGCTCAAGTCGCTGGCCGCCGCGGTGCGACCCCTGATGGCCGAGCGGGGCGGCTCGATCCTGGGCCTCACCTTCGACGCCCGGGTCGCGTGGCCCGCCTACGACTGGATGGGGGTGGCCAAGGCCGCCCTCGAATCGACTTCGCGCTACCTGGCCCGCGAGCTCGGCCCCGACCAGATCAGGGTGAACCTGGTGGCCGCTGGCCCCATCAAGACCCTGGCCGCACGCTCGATCCCCGGGTTCGCCCAGTTCGAAGACGCCTGGGACGGCCGAGCCCCGCTCGGCTGGGATGTCACCGACAGCACTGCGGTCGCCAAGAGCTGCGTGGCATTGCTGACCGACTGGTTCTCGGCCACCACCGGCGAGATGATCCACGTCGACGGTGGCTACCACGCCATGGGCGCCTGAGCGCCCAACCCCGACCCTGCCCCGGCCCCCTGCTTGGGGTGACGTCAGGGGCAGTTGGCTCGCACGGTAGGTGTCGGGTTGACCGCGCTGCCCCCATTGGGATGGATCTCGAAATGCAGGTGGGGGTTGCCTCGGGCGTTGCCCGTGTCGCCGACGAAGCCGATGACGGTACCCGCCTGGACCCGCCCGGGGTTGGCGTAGCCCGACAGATGGGTGCCGTAGTAGTAGTGCCCGTCGTCGCCGTTGAGATGGAACGACATGCCCCCGATGCGGTTGCCGCGGTGGGTCACCGTGCCTGACACCGGCGCGACCACGTTCGTTCCGCTCCGAGCCATCATGTCGACGCCACGGTGGCGCCGACCTCCTGAGCGGGGCGCCCCCCAAGAGTCCACGAAGGAGTGGGGTCCTTGAACCGGACAGATCCAGCTGCCGCTGGCGATGGGAGTGGACGGAGCGCTTCGGGTGGTACCCGAGCCCGATCGTCGCGGCGACGCGGCGGCCGCGGCCTGTTGCTGCTGCCTGCGGATCTCGGCCTGCCGGTTCGCTTCGGCTTGCTCCCGACGGCTGATCTCGGCTTGGCGGGACGCCTCGGCGGCTCGTAGTTCGTCGAGTTCGGCGTACATCGCAGACCGCGCCGATTCGAGCTCGCCGACCAGGTCGCGCTGGCGTTCACGCAACCGGGTGAGTTCGGCCTCTTCGTAGGCGAGGTCTTCGAGCGCCGCCCGATAGTCGTCGAGGGAGTCGGTCTCGGTCTGGGTCACGATCTCGGCCATGGCGTTGGCCCTGACCTGACGGTTGACATCATCGTCAAATACCGAAGGGCTGGAGGTACCGGCCCGAACGTAGGCGGAGACGGCACTGTCGCGGAGGCGAGCCCGCAGCGACTCGAGCCGAGCCCGGGTGTCGGCATTGCGATTGGAGGTGCGGTCGATATCGGCTTCGAGCTGGCCCAACTCGGCCTGAGCGTCGTGAAAGCGGGCGGTAGCGGCATCGGCGCGCTCCTGAGCGGCCCGAATTTCAGGCGCCCGCGATGGACCCAGGTCGGAGATGTCGACCTGGGCTTCGACACTGGGGGCACCAGCAGCCACCAACGCCACGGCACAGAGCAGCCCGAGCAGAAGACGCACGATGCGAGATGCTACCGGTTGGCCAGCCGACATTGCGATCAGGTGACAGATTCAGCACGGGGGACATTCAGCGACCGAGCGAGACGGGGCGCCTTGCTTGTGGCTTCCCGATCGGTTGACCACACTACCGAGGTGACCACCGCCCTCCCGCCCGCAACCCCGGGGCCTCAGCCGTCGCGTCGCCCCGAGGGGACGCCTCGACCGGGGCGCGCTGCGGCCCGTCTGGCCCGTGCCGTCGAGAATGCGCTCGGCTCGGTCGACTTGTCGCTTCCCCAGTACCGCATGCTGATCTTTCTCGACGAGGGAGGATCCGCCGCTGCTTCGGCCCTCGCCGGCGATCTCGGCGTCAGCCGCCCGAGCGTCACTGCTCTGGTTGACGGGTTGGTGGCCCGAGGGCTTGCCGAACGCCGTGGCGACGAGATCGACCGACGACGGGTGGCCCATCTCGTCACCCCGCTTGGCCTTCAGGTGTTGGCGGCCGCTGACGCCGCCGTCGAGACTCGGCTGGCCGAGATCGCCGAGGCTCTTGACCATTCCGCCCAAGCCGAAGCCTTCGTGGGCCTGGCCCGTTGGCAGAGCGCCTTGGACGCCGAGCGCCAGGCCAAGCTCGACGCCTCCCGGTGAATCTCCCCGAACCTGATCCTCACTCCCCGGTGCCGGCCCTGGAACTGCACGGCGTCGAGGTGCGCATCGACGGTCGCACCATCCTCGATGGGATCGACTGGGAGGTCGCGCCCACCGAGCGCTGGGTGGTCATGGGACCCAACGGCAGCGGCAAGACGACGCTGATGCGGGTGGCCACCATGTCGATGCACCCGTCCCGCGGGACGGTGGAGGTCCTCGGGAGCGCGCTCGGCACGGTCGATGTTCGCCGCCACCGTGGCCAGATCGGGGTGATCAGCGCTTCGGTCGCCAACGCGCTACGCCCTGGCATCACCGCCCTCGACGCCGTGATGTCGGCCATCAACGGAGCGCTCGAGATCTGGTGGCACACCTACGACGACCACGACCGCCAGAGGGCCATGAACTTTCTGGAGCGTTTCGGGGTCGGCGCGCTGGCCGACAACGCTTTCGGCACTCTTTCCTCCGGCGAACGTCAGAGGGCGCTTTTGGCCCGCGCCTTGATCACCGAACCCAAGCTGGTCGTTCTCGACGAACCCGCCGCGGGGCTCGACCTGGGAGGGCGCGAGGAACTGTTGGCTCGGCTGGAGACCCTGGCGCTCGACGGTGGGGCTCCCCCGCAGATCCTGGTCACTCACCACGTCGAAGAGATTCCTCGGGGTTTCACCCACGTCCTGCTGCTACGGGCCGGTGGTGTGGTGGCCCAAGGGCCACTCCAGTCGACCCTCAGCTCAGCAGCGTTGTCGGACTGTTTCGGTCTGCCGGTCGAGGTGGGCCACGTCGACGGCCGCTGGTGGGCCCGCGCCCGGTAGGTCAGCCGGTAGCTCCGAGATCAACGTCGCTACCCGAAGTGCCGGCCAGGACGTCGGCCCTCGGATCGACCGCGTCGACCGCGGACCGAATCGCCGATGAGAATGCGGCCACATCGCTGATGGGAACGTCGTGGTCAGCTTCAGGCAGCGGATGAACCGAGGCCCGCAGCAGCTCACCCAGTGCCCGTTGGCGGTGGGGCGGCACCAGCGAGTCGGCCTCGGTAACCACCACCGCGGTCGGGACCGTCACACTGCCCGCCCAATCTCGGGCGTCAAAGCTTCCCAACTCGCTGCCCGCCTCGCGTAGCGCCCGTGGGTGGGTGCGGGTGAACTCGGCAGCCAACCACGAAGAATAAGGAGCGAAAGCCGGATCGACCCGGCCGAGGTCCTCGGCCAGCTTGGCCACCACGCGGTCTCCCCATCCCGCCCGCGCGGCCAGCTCGAGAAGCGCCAAACCCCGCCATCGAGCCCGTTCCCACCACTTCTCGCTGAACGTTGATGCGGTGGCGGCGAGCACCAGACCCGCGACCCGCTCGGGGTGACGTCGGGCGAGGGTCAGCGAGATCGGACCGCCCATCGAGTAGCCAACGGCTATGGCCTGGTCGATGCCCAACTGGTCCAACAGGGCGGCGGCGTCGTCAGCGCAGTCGTCGAAGGTGAACCGCTCGGTTGAGCGCATGCCGCGGCCGTGCCCACGATGATCGATCGCCAACACCCGCCGTTCGCCCTCGAAGCATTCGAACGCTCCGTACCAGTTCAGGTCGGCGCTGGCGGTCCATCCGTGCAGGAAGAGCAGCGGCAACCGGTCGCTCGGGCCGTCGAGGTCGCGCACGAAAACCGCACCCCGCCCCGAGAGGTCGACCACCCGGCCCGGAGGCAGAGGTGGCGCCACTGGAGGCCCAACCAGTAGCGACCGACGGCTGACGAGTTGGCGGAGGCGGCGAAGGTAGAGGGCGGCGGCGGATCTCTGCGGAGACATGGATGGGTTGTACCCCGCGGTGGGTCCCCTGCCAACCAGGCCAGCTCACCAGGTCAGCTCGCCAGGTCAGCTCACGAGGTCGAGGAGACGCTGGCGGGATCGTTCGACTTCTTGTTTCAACACGCCGGCCAGCGCCGGGCCCCAGAGCCGCCCGTCGTAGCGCAGGGTCATCACCAGGCGACTTCCGGGCGTTGCTGCCCCGTCGGGCGTCTGGGCAGCTTCATGCACCTCGGCTCGCAGTGTCCACCGCCCGTGGTCGCGCCCGTCGTTCTCGTTCCGCTCGAACACCGCGAGGCGGGGATTGGCGTCGGGCTCGTGCTGGGTGCGCTCCATTCGAAGGCGCTTGGATCGAGCCAAGGGCCCGAGTTGGGCGCGCAGGTCCACCTTCCACGCGAGCCGGTCAGCGGTATCGCCTTGGGCTATCGCTTCGGTCCGGTGGACGATCCCGAGCCATTGCGGGTAGCGGTCGAGGTCGTCGACCCAGGCGAAGAGTTCGTCCGCCGAACAGGGAGCGTCGAGCTCAGCCAGCAGTTCCATGCTCTCAGTCTGGCTCGCCAGCGGGGCCACCAGAGTCACCAGGCCCGACGGTGGTGCGACAACGGTTACAGCGGCCACGCAGCACGACCTGAAGCGATTCGATCTCCCGTTGGGGCTGGCCGGGCCAGCTGATCGCGCTCACGTGGTCGAGTTGCACATCTTCGATCTGGCCGCACTGGCGGCAGACGAAGTGATGGTGGGGTTCGCTGGTGGCGGCGCTCTCGTAGCGGGCGGCACCGGAGCCGAGATCGGCTCGCAGTACCAAGCCCGCCTCGACCAGATCGTCGAGGACGTTGAATACCGTGGATCGAGGCAGGGCGGTACCGAGTTGACCCAGTTCGGTCACCAACTCGTCGGCGGTGCGATGACCTCCGATGGTGTCGAGGGTCTCGAGGACTGTGACCCGTTGTCGGGTACTTCGTAAACCTGCGCTACGGACTCGCTCGTGGGCCGTGAGGGTCAGCGCTCCTGGGCGTTGAGCATCCACAGGTGCTCCTCGAGGTCGGTCGTGATTGTGATCAGGAGGTCCTCGGTGACCGGATCGGCTCCGTCGAGGTCGTTGATGGCCTTGCGGGTGCGGCTGGCCAAGGCCTGGACGGCGTCGGCAACCGAACGCACGGCCGCGCTGGTGGGGAGCCACTCGTGGTCGATCTCAGGGATCTCGGTCGATGCGGCCACGGTGCTGGAGCGACCGTCGGGCACCACCCCCACGATGGCCATCCGTTCGGCCACCTGGTCGGTGGCGGTTCGGGCGGTGGCCACTATCTCGTCGAGCTGTTGGTGGACCGAGCGGAATTCGGGGCCGACGACGGTCCAGTGGGCCTGCTTGGCCACATGGGAGAGGTCGGTCAACTCGACCAGAACCGGCTGAAGGACCGAGCCGACACGGTCGGTGGCAGCGGGGGTGAGCGGGGAACGGATCTCGTTTGACATGGGATCTCCTTGGCGATTCACCCGGCCAGAGCGGCCGAGACTGGATAATGTCCAGTCTACCCGCTTTCGCCGCGCCCAAACCGGGCCGAAGGTCACATGATCTGGGCTTCGATCAGCGAAGGGCCTGGTTCAGCGAGCGACCACCGGAGATGCTCAACCAGCTCGTCGGCACTGGTGGCCGAGACGCTCGGCACGCCGAGACCCCGGCCCAACGCCACCCAATCGAGGGCGGGCTGGCCGAGGTCGGTGAGCCCTCGCGATGCCGTACCCGGATCGCTGACCCCCGCTCGGGCCAGCTCGATCTCAAGGATCCGATAGCTGCGGTTGGCACACACCACCACGGTCACATCGAGGGCCTCACGCGCCATCGTCCACAGTGCCTGGAGCGTGTACATGCCGCTCCCGTCGGCCTGGAGCGCGATGACACGGCGATCGGGGCAGGCCACCGCGGCTCCCACAGCAGCGGGAAGCCCATAGCCGATGGCACCGCCGGTGAGCGCGAGGACGTCATGAGGATGAGCCTGGCGGGCCGCCCCCGCGTAGACCCCGCCGGAGGTCACCGACTCGTCGACGATGATGGCGTCCTCGGGCTGCAATATGGCCAGAGCGGTGCCCAACTCGGCGGGACCGAGCTTGGACCCGGTGGGAAGTACGGGGGAGCTCGGGCGCCCCACTACCCCATCGGTGTAGGCCGGCGCATCGAGAGCGGCCGCCAGGGATTCCAGCGCGTGGACCACATCGGCGGCGGGCGAAGCCAGGCCGACCAACTCGCATGATTCAGGGCGCGGGCGGCTGCGCGAATTGGGATAGCCGAAGAACGAGACCGGGTCGGTGGCTCCCGCCAGCACGCACAACGTGGCCGAGGCGAAAACCTCCCCCGCCTGTTCGGGGAAGTATGGAACCCGCGAGAACGACGGGATGCCAGCACCCCGTTCGAGGCGGGCCGGGTTCGGTTCGAGCAGTATCCGTGCCCCGGTGGCGGCCTCGATCCGTGCCGCAGCCGCGAGTCCCTCTCGCCGGGTTCCGGTGCCGCCCACCAGGACGATCGCCTCCCGGCCTGCCCGGCGGAGCGTCTCGGCCACCGACTCGACATGGGCTGTCCCCACCAGTTCGCGCTGTTGGAGCCGGGCGACTGGCGAAGGCTGCTGTTCGACCTCAGCCCAGGTGAGGTCCTGGGGAAGGATGAGTGTTGCCACCTGACCGGGAGGCTCGACCGCAGCCGAGATGGCGTCGACCACGTCGCCCGCGAGTTCGTCGCCGTGACGGCTGGTCCGCACCCACCCTGACATCGGGTGGGCCAGGGACTCGATGTCGCTGGTGAGGGGAGCGTCGGCGTCGCGGTGCCAGGTGGCGTGGTCGCCGACCAGGTTGACCACGGGAGTGTCGGCTCGCCGAGCGTTGTGCAGGTTGGCCAGGCCGTTGGCGAGACCGGGGCCGAGATGCAAGATGGTGACCGCTGGGATCTCGGCCATACGGGCGAACCCGTCGGCCGCGCCGGTCACGACCCCCTCGAAGAGTCCGAGGACCGGGCGGATGCGAGGCTCGTGGTCGAGCGCCTCTACCAGTTGCATCTCGGTGGTCCCGGGGTTGGCGAAACACGCCCTCACCCCAGCGTCGGCCGCCGCCTTCATCAGTGCCTGGGCACCGTTCATCGATCCCTCCCCGGTCGTGGTGGGACCATTGTGCCCGTGACCGGCGCCACTGGCACCGGGTCAGGGTGACGCCGGAACCGTCGCCGGCGGGTGGACCACGCTGAGCCCCACCTGGTCACCCGGCCTCGGGGTGGAGCGACCGCGATGGGCAACCCTCAACCGGTGAGATGGGCCAGCCGGTTCGGCAGAACCACCGCTCGCGACCTCGACGACCACCAAATGGTGATCGCCGCGGAAGGTCACATCGACCACGGTCGCGGGGATGATCTCTCGGCGGGAACTATCGGGAGCCGAGCCCGGCGGTTGGGTGTCGTTCACCAGAGAGCTCACCGGAGAGTTCACCAGGGAGAACGTGTCGGCGCGCACGACAAGGAGGTAGGACCCGGTCTCGCCGGGATGGGTCGCCTGGTCGATGGCCCGGTTCCATGGCTCGGTGACCGCTCCGTCGACGCCGACATCGACCGGTATCAAGGTGACCGGGCCAACGATGGAGGCCACATCGGCGTCGGCCGGCGCCGTCCAGATCTGCTCCGGCGTGTCGATCTGGGCGACCGTCCCCTGCTTCATCACCGCCAGGCGATCGCCGATCGCGAAGGCCTCGCCCTGGTCGTGGGTCACATAGATCGCCGACACCCCACTCACCCGCAACAGCTCAGACAGCTCATCGACCAGATGCTCCCGTAGCGCCCGGTCGAGCGAACCGAGCGGTTCGTCCAGTAGCAGGAGCCTGGGCCGGGGGGCGAGGGCGCGGGCCAGCGCCACCCGTTGGCGTTCGCCCCCCGACAACCGGTCGATGGAGCGCTGCTCGAACCCCGCCAGACCCACCAGATCGAGGACCTCATGCACCCGGGCCTGGATGTCGCTGCGAGAGGTGCCGCTCATACGCAGGCCAAAGGCCACGTTGGCGGCGACGTCGCGGTGAGGGAACAGGGCATGGTCCTGGAACATCAGCCCGATGCCTCGTTGGTGGACCGCCCGCCGGGTGATGTCGACGTCGTCGAGGTGGACGGTCCCGCTGGTGGGTGTCTGGAGTCCGGCGATCACCCGCAGCATGGTGGTCTTGCCACTGCCGCTCGGACCGAGCACCGCCACGACCTCACGGTCGGCAACCGAGAGGTCGATCCCGTGCAGGATCGACGAGCCGTCGATAACTACCGACACCGCATCGACCCGCAGACTCATCGTTCGACCCCGGTGGCCAGGACCGGAGTCCGGGGGCGCAGGCGCGAGATCAACAGGAGCGAAGTGGTGGTCAGAACCATCAATATGGTCGACAGGGCCATGGCCTGGCCGATGTTGGCGGCTCCTGGCCGTCCGAGCAGGCGGAGGATGGCCACCGGAACCGTCGGGGTGTCGGCGCGCGCCAGGAACACGGTGGCTCCGAACTCCCCGAGCGACACCGCGAAGGCGAATCCGGCGGCCACACCGAGGGCGCGGCCGATCAGGGGCAGGTCGACCTCTCGCCACACCCGCCCGGGCGAGGCTCCGAGCACCGCCGCTGCTTCCCGCAGGCGTTGATCGACCGACCGCAATACGGGAACCAGGATGCGAACCACAAACGGTACGGCCACCAGAGCCTGAGCCATGGGAACCAACAGTTGGCTACCGCGCAGGTCGAGCGGCGGTGAGTCGAGCGAGATCAAGAAACCGAAGCCGACGGTCACCGCCGACACGCCAAGGGGCAGCACCAACAACACGTCGAAGACGCTCGCAACCGGTCCCCCACGCGCCACCAACGCCGATGCCAGCCCCCCGACCACGATCGCCACCACCGTGGCCACCACCGCGAAAGCGAGTGAGTTGCCGACGATGTCGAGGCCCGACACCCCGAGGCCGGTGGCTTCGGAATCGAGGAGGAGCCGGTACCAGCGAAGGGTCCAGCCGTCGGGTCCTCGAAGAGACCGCTGCACCAACATGGCGAGCGGCGCTCCGAGCAGGACGGCAAGGACCACGAGCGACCCGGCCACGGCGATCCGTTCGCCGGCATCTCGCGGGCGTCGAGCGGCGCCTGCTGCTGCGGTCAGGGGCTGTTGCACCGCGGTGGCCTCCTGACGGCGGGCGCCGATCGCCAACAGGCTGGCCACGATCGCCAATTGAATCAGCGCCAGCACCGCCGCCACCGGGAGGTTCAGAAGCAGGGCGGTCTGGCGATGGATCTCGACTTCGAGGGTGGCGTAACGAGCCCCGCCTAGCAACAACACGATGCCGAAGGAGGTGAAGGTGAAGAGGAAAACCACGCCGGCCGCCGAGAGCACCGCAGGGCGGGCCAAGGGCCAGACCACCTCGACGATGGTGCGCAGTCGCCCCGCACCGAGGCTGGCCGCTGCGTCTTCGAGGTGCGGGTCGAGTTGCTCCAGCAGACCCCCGACCACCCGCACCACGACCGAGACGTTGAAGAAGACGTGGGCGATGAACACGGCGGCGAGCGTGTTGCGCAGGTCGAGGGGTCGGTCGCCGAGAGCGTGGCCGATGGCGCTGCTCAGAGGCCCGCCCGGGCCGAGCAGGGCGATGAAAGCGGCGGCGACCACCACGGTGGGCAGCACGAACGGCACCATGATGGCGGCCTGGAGAACTCGCCGGCCCCGGAACTCGATGCGCGACATCACATAGGCGATCGGGAGCCCCACCACCAGCGTGAGCAGGGTCGACACCACCGCTTGCCAGAAGGTGAACCAGACCACCTGTCGCAGCGCCCGATTGCCGAGTACATCGCCGACGACGGTGAGGTCCCAGTGGCCGTCGGGCCGCAGGCCCATGGTGATGATCGAGGCGACCGGAACGACGAAGAACACACCCAAGAACGCGGCCGGGATCACCGCCAGGGCGAAGCTGGCGATGATCCCTCGGCGTGGACGCCGCGAAGCTGGGGTTGGGCTCAGCGGACCACCAGGTCGGTCCACTGTTCGATCCAGCGCTCGCGCTGGGCGTCGACCAGTTCGGCGTCGACTTCGTAAGGGTCGGCCGGGATGGTTGCGTAGCGCTCGAAGATGTCGGGCAAGGACACCGAATCGACCACCGGGAACACATACATCGACAGCGGGACCGACTCCTGGAAGGCATCGCTGAGTAGGAAGTCGATCAGCTTTTCGGCGCCGGTGGGGTTGGCGGCGTTGGACAGGACTCCGGCGAACTCGACCTGTCGGGTGCAGGTGCTCTCGATGGTGCCGGTAGGTCCTTGGTCGGGAAGAGGCCCGGAGTCATCGACCTCGAACGGTGGGCTCGACCCATAGGAGACGACCAGCGGCCGGTCGCCCTCGCTCGACGGGCCGGAGAACGCGGTGTAATAGGCATCGGACCAGCCCGCGGTGACCAGCAGGTCGTTGTCGCGCAGGCGCTGCCAGTAGTCGAGCCATCCGTCCTCGCCGTACTCCGCGATGGTGGCGGTTACGAAGTTGAGACCCGGCGTCGACGAGGCCGGGTTCGGCACCACCAGCAGCCCCTCGTAGACGGGGTCGGCCAGATCTTCGAGGCTGGTCGGAACCGCGATGTCCTCGGTGGCGAACCACTCGGCGTCGTAGTTCACGCACACCGCGCCATGATCGATGGGGGTCAACCGGTGCTCGGGATCGAGCTGAAGGTGGCTCGGCACCCGATCGAGCCCGGCGGCAGCGTGAGGCTGGAACAGCCCGGCCGCGAAGGCCCGCGACATGGTCAGGTCATCGACCCCGAAGAAGACGTCGCCCTGGGGGTTCTCGACGGTGAGGATCGCCTGGTTGAGAGCCTCGACGGCGTCGCCTCCGGAGCGGATCGTCAAGGTGAGGCCGCTCTCCTCCTCGAACGCCGCCTTCAGTTCGTCGCTCATGTTGAATGAGTCGTGGGTGATGAGCACCACCTCGTCGGGGTCTGAGTCCGAGCTACAGGCCACCAACAAGGCGGCGAAGGCGGCGAGAACGGCAAGTATCGGGGCGGTCGACCGGCCCGAATGGCGACGGGTCATGGAGCTTCTCCTGGGTTGGGGATATGGGTTGGGCCCGGGAGCACGGCGAGCAGCACTCCAGAGTCCAGAGAGACCTCGGCTTCGGTCGCGACCATCCGGTTGCTCACGCCACGGCTCGAACCGGGGTCGAGGCGTTCCCCTTCGAGGGGGAAGCGCAGGCCGTCGGTGCGCACGCCTGTGGCGGGTCCGTTGACCGCCAGGAGCGAGACGATCTCGCCGGGTTCGCCCCGGAGCCGGAGCCTGGTGCGAACAACGTGGATGCGCTCGCCGTTGCTGCCGAGCGCAGTGAGTGCCACCGAACGAAAGCGGGGTGACGCCATTACCAGGGCGTTGGCGATGAGATGATCGAGACGCCCACCTTCTCCGCCGAGAACGGTGATCTCGGTGGCGCCGAGGCCCTGGGCGGCATCGAGCGCCAACTCGAAATCGGTGGCGTCCTTGGCCACCGGGTGACGGCGCACCTCAGCCCCGTCGCTGATGGCGCGGTCCAGACCTTCGGCGGTGACCGAGTCGAAGTCGCCGATCGCCACGTCGACATCGAGACCGAGGCGGTGGGCCTGGTCGATCCCGGAATCGGCGGCGATCACCACCGAATGGGGAGGCAGGTTGGAGAAGCTGGCGGCCACCAGGGCGTCGCCGCCCAGAAGGATGAGCGCCGGGAGGGCGCCAGCTGACGCAACGGCTGGCTCGGAGCCAGGGTGGGGTGGGGATTCGTTCGGGTACATGGGCCTCGCTGAGACGAGGGAACACGTGACGCGAACTGAGATGCCTCCCTGCGCCGGCATGACCCGGATCAGGTTCAGACGGTCGGAGGCGTTCGGTCCTCCCTCTCAGCCCGACGCTTCGGGCTCCCGTGGTACCCCGCCACCCTAGCCTCCTGGAGCTACGAGAAGGCAGCGATGCCGGTGATGGCCTGACCGAGGACCAGGGTGTGCACCTCGTTGGTGCCCTCGTAGGTGTAGACCGACTCGAGGTTGTTCATGTGGCGGATGGCCGGGTACTCGAGCGTGATGCCGTTGGCGCCGAGCACACTGCGTGCCTCTCGGGCCACGTCGAGGGCCTGGCGCACGTTGTCCATCTTGCCGAAGCTCACCTGGGCCGAGCTGAGCTGTCCCTGGTCCTTGAGGCGTCCCAGGTGCAACGCCAACAATGCGCCGCGGTTCACCTGCACCATCATCTCGACCAACTTGCGTTGCGTCAGCTGAAAGCTCGCGATCGGAACCCCGAACTGCACGCGATCCTTGGCGTAGGAGAGCGCCGCTTCGTAGCAGGCCCGGGCTGCCCCCACCGCTCCGAAGAGGATTCCGAACCGGGCCTCGTTCAGACACGACAGCGGTCCTCGCATGCCGACCACGCCCGGCAGCACGGCTTCAGCAGGGAGGCGAAGGTCGTCGAACACCAACTCCGATGTCACCGACGCCCGCAGCGATGCCTTGCGGTGAATGTCGTTCGCCGAGAACCCCGGGGTGTCGGTGGGCACGACGAAACCACGGATGCCGTCCTCGGTGCCGGCCCAAACCACTGCGACATCGGCCACCCCTCCGTTGGTGATCCACATCTTCGACCCGTTGAGGACCCAGTCGCCGCCCGCGTCTTGCTTGGCGTGGGTGCGCATGCTCGACGGGTCGCTGCCGGAGTCGGCCTCGGTGAGACCAAAGCACCCGATGGCTTCGCCGGCGGCCATGCGGGGCAGCCATGTCTGCTTTTGCTCCTCGGAGCCATAGGCCCAGATGGGGAACATCGCCAGCGAACCTTGCACCGACACGAAGCTGCGCAGA
>CAZEFG010000018.1:16733-18409 GCA_964511355.1 uncultured Iamiaceae bacterium | reverse complement strand
GATGATCGGCCCGGTCTGCTCGAGGCCGATCACATCGGCCAACCAGCCCCACTGGAACACCGCCACGGTGGCTCCGAACGAAACAACGACCGACAACAAGAAGCCGAGGGCGGCCTTTATCGGTACCAGGACCGATCGGAACACCATGGTCAGCAGCACCAGGGCCAAGCCGACAACGATGGCGGCGTAGGTGGGTAGGGCCTGGGCCAGGGTGTCGGTGATGTCGATGTTGAGGGCCGCCGACCCGGTGACGCTGACCGTGATCTGGTGGGCGCCTTCGAGATCATCGGTGGTGGCTCGGATGGCGTCGACCAGGGTGGCGGTGTCGGGATCGGACGGCCCGGTGAGGGGGATGACCGCCACGATGGCAAAACTGCCGTCGGGGGAGTGGGTCGGCGGTGCCACTGCGGCCACCCCGACCAGGTCGCTCACCGACTGATCGATGGCGGCCAGCGCGGCGTCGGCGTCGCCCGTGGTGGCCAGATCGACAGCGACGATGAGAGGCCCGTTGAACCCGGGGCCGAAGCCTTCGGCCAGCAGGTCGAAGGCTCGACGTTCGGTGGTGGCGGTGGACCGGGCACCGTCGTCGGGCAGGCCCATCTCGATGTCGAGGGCGGGGATCGCGAACAGGCTCAGGCCGGCGAAGGCCACGACCAGGACCGCGGCGGCGCGTCGGGTCACGAACCGGCCCCAGCGCAGCCCGAGAGCATCGCCGCGGGTGCCGAGCCCGCTGTGCAGGCGCATGCCGGGCATGCGGAACCGGTCGATGGTGGTGCCGGCGAAGCCCAACAGGGCGGGCAACAGGGTGATGGCGATCAGCACACAGCCGATGACGGTGCCGGCGGCGGCCAGACCCATGACCGAGAGGAAGGGGATACCCACCACCACCAGCGCGATCAGCGCGATGGCTACCACGGCACCGGCGAACACCACGGCTGAGCCTGCGGTGGCCACCGACCGGGCGGCCGATTCTTCGGGGGTGAGGCCGGTGGCCAGGAGTTGGCGGTGGCGGGTGACGATGAACAGGGCGTAGTCGATGCCCACGGCCAACCCCAGCATGATGGCCAGGGTCGGAGCGGTGGAGCTCATGTCGATGAACCCGGTGGCGGCGGTGATCGTCCCGATGCCGAGACCCACCCCGATGAGCGCGGTGACGATGGGCAGCCCGGCGGCCACCACCGACCCGAAGGTGAACAGCAGCACCACGATGGCGGCGGCCAAACCGATCGCCTCGGCCGACCCGGCGTGGGGGGTCTGGGCGAGGGCATCGCCACCGATCTCGACCACCAGTCCGGCGTCGCGGGCGGGCTGGGGTGCCGCCACGAGGGCGGCGGTGGCCTCGTCGGTCAGTTCGGGTCCGCTGACGAGATAGGACACGGTGGCATAGCCGATGGTGCCGTCGGGGGAGATCGATTGGCTGGTGAAAGGGTCGGCCACGTTGACCACTTCCGGGGCGGCGACCAGGTTGGCCACGGTCGCTTCGACTGCGGCGGTGGTGGCGGGGTCGGTGAGCGATCCGCCGGTGGGGGCTTGGAACACCACTCGGGCGGTGGCCCCGCCCGCCCCGGGCATGCGGGTGGCCAACTGGTCGATGGCTTCTTGGGACTCGGTGCCGGGCAGTTCGAACACGTCGCTGGTGTCGCCGCCCAGGGTCGTGGCGGCCATGGTCGTCGACA
>CAZEFG010000018.1:10627-16633 GCA_964511355.1 uncultured Iamiaceae bacterium | reverse complement strand
GCGGTGCTCGACCGGCTCGACCCGCCGGTCACCATGAGCCAGATCCTCGACGCCCTGGTGGAGGCCGCCACCGCCCTCGAAGAAGACGCCATGCTCCATCGCCGACGGGCTGCGGTGATGGCGAGCAGCGACATCTCGGTCGATCAGGTCGCGTTGGGAGCGTTCTTGACCGCTCGCGACACCGTGGTAGCCCATCTGGCCGCCCGAGCCGGTCTGGCCGAATCCGATCCCCGTCTGCAACTGGGGGTCAGCCTGGCTCTGTTCGCCTTCGCCCATTCGTTTGTGCTGTGGGCCCAAGGGGGCAGCCACGACGACTTGGTCGCCATCTTGTCCGACACCCTCGATCTGGTGCGGGGCTTGGTGGCCGACGAGGTGGTCATGGGCGGCCCGGGCGACTGAAGCCCGTCAATTCGAGGCCGGACGCGCCGGAGCCGGGTCGGATGGGCCGACCCGGCTCCTGAGCTTCGCCTCTATGGCCAGTAGGTTCAGGCGTCGGCGTCGCGAATGGCCGAGACCTCGAATTCGAGGTTGACCTTCTCGCTTACCAGGACTCCGCCAGCTTCGAGGGCGGCGTTCCAGTTCACGCCCCAGTCCTTGCGGTTGATGGTGGTTGAGCCTTCGAACCCGATGCGGTCGTTGCCGAAGGGGTCGGTGGCGCCACCGGCGTACTCGAAGTCGACGGTGACCGGCTTGGTCACGTCCTTGATGGTGAGGTCACCGGTGATGGAGAACTTGTCGCCGCCCTTGGGCTCGACCGAGGTGGAGCGGAAGGTGATGGTGGGGTAGTTCTCCATGTCGAAAAAGTCGTTGCTCTTGAGGTGACCGTCGCGATCGGCATTACGAGTGTCGATGCTGGCGGCCTGGATGGTTAGCTCGACCATGGAGTTGGCGGGGTTCTCGGCGTCGAAGTACCCGCGGCCCTCGAACTCGTTGAAGGCGCCCCGCACCTTGGTGACCATGGCATGGCGAGCGCTGAAGCCGATTCGGGTGTGGCTGGCGTCAAGGGTGTAGTTGCCGGTCTTGGGAGCGGTGATCGTAGTCATGTCATGTCCTTGGTAGAGGGAAGAGTGGCTTACATGTCTTCCAACCTCGGTGACATATCAACTATTCCCGAGGCTCTCTTATTGGCCTCTGTGCCCGCTGCAGTGGCACCACGGGACCTACCCCCGCTCGTCAAGAACTACCCAACCTCGTGCCGCCTGGTGCGGCGGTCAGCCTTGGCGGCTGCGCTTCTCGTCGAACATCGCCCGGTCGGCGCGACGTAGGACCGTCGCTGAGTCGATCCCCGGTTCGGGTCGGGCCACCCCCAGGCTGGCGGCGGGCACCCAGGTGAGCCCGTCGAGTTCGATGTCGTCGACGAACACTGCGGCGCGCAGGCGGTCGAGGAAGAGTCGCTCGCGGTCGGGGGACACCCCTCGGCAGACGACAACGAACTCGTCGCCGCCATAGCGGGCCACCGCGTCGCCGGGACGCAGAGACGCCGACAACCGGCGGGCGACCTCGACCAGAACGGCGTCGCCGGCATCGTGGCCGTGATCGTCGTTGACCGCCTTGAACCCGTCGAGGTCGATGAACACCACCAGGGTGCCCTCGGGGTCGGTCCGGATCGCTTCGTCGAGTTGGGCCTCGATCAAGGTGCGGTTACCCAACCCGGTGAGCTGGTCGTGCAAGGCCTGATGGCGGAAGTGGGCGGCCGCGGTTACGTCGGCGATCGATCCGACGAACCGGTCACCCTCGGAGCCACCGCCGGCCCGACAACGGATCTCCAGCACTCGGACCTCACCGGCGCCGGCCACCTCGATCGACTGGGAAGCCGCCGCTTCGCATTTGGTCAACTCGACCAGGAGCTGATCGAACTGTGAGCGGTCGCCGGGAGCAATGACGTCCTGAACTCGGTCGACGGGCCCGATGGACGAGAACATCTCGCTCCATTGGGCGTTGTGGAACTCGACCCGACCGGTCGCGTCACAGCGGAACACCGCGGTGGGTACCTCGTCGGCCAGGAGTCGGAAATCCTCGGCGAGGGCCGCCACCTCGGCCTGGCTGGCCGCCAGGGCCTTCTCGTTGGCTACCTGTTCGTCGACGTCGAAGATGATGACCTCGACCAGGTCGTGGTTGTGGACCAGGTACGACGATTCGAACCACGGCTCGCTGCCGTCTTCGTGCAGCCACACCCAGCGTGCGGTTCGGGTCTGTTCGGGATTGGCCTGCAGCCGGAGCCAGTTCTCGATCGCGGCCCCCACACAGTCAGGGTGGATGTATTCGGTGAGCAGGTGTCCCTTGAGCTCGTGCTCAGCGAGTCCGAGCATCTCTTCGCTGCGGCCCCTGGTGCTGACGATGTAGCCGTGGTCGTCGAGGCCCACCACCATCCAGTTGCTGGCGGCCATGTTGCCTTCGATGGTGGTCTCGGGCACCTCGAACTCCGGGCCTTCCACCTCCCAGGCGGCGCAGATGATGGCGCCAACGTCGGGGTGGTCGAGCAGATTGAGCCACGAGGTCATCGAGTGCTGCCAGGCGTCCTCGTCGTATATGCGTATGAGGCAGTCGACGGGCACCCCGGGCGAACTGAGGCTGCCGACGAAGGCCTCGATGAGCTTGTTCCGGTCGTCGGGATGGGTGGCGTCGACACTCTCGGAGGAGTCGAGTTTGTTGATCTCGTTGGCGGCGGGGGCCAGCCATTCGGGAGGCGGGATCTGCTGGGCGTCGACATCGCGGACGAACAGCCGCTTGCCCTCGACGAAGGCAGCGATCGTTTCACGAGTCCAGTGGGACATACCCATGTCGGGTTGATCGGCCGCTGCAACAACCATCTGAACGTTGGCTGGGCATAAGGCCGAGCGCCCTACTGTGTCGGGCCTTTAGCCCTTGAAGCCGAGGATCTCCATACCTTCTGGGGTCATCCGGTCAGGTGTCCAAGGCGGGTCCCAGACGATCTGCAGATCGATCTCGAGCCCGGGAAGGGCGCTGGCCAACGCCATTCGAGCTTCCTGGGGCAGTTGCTCAGAGACCGGACATCCTGGGGTGGTGAGGGTCATGTCGACCTCGAGCCGGTCGCCTTGGTGGCGGATGTCGTAGATGAGCCCAAGCATCACCACGTCGATCCCAAGCTCGGGGTCTATCACCGAACCCAGCGAGCGGCGGGCCTTGTCGGGAATGTCGTCAGAGGGCGCAGCGATCGAGTAGCGGCGAGTGCTCATGACGGGATCTCCTCGGATTCGACGGTGCGGCGGTGGTGGGCGGTGACCTGGCGTGGGGTGAGGACGAGGTTGGCGGCGGTGATCAGTCCGCACGCGGTCAGAGCCAGGCCCCCGGCTGCCACCCAGACCGAAGCATCGATGAGCAGTCCGGTCACGATGGCACCGAACCCGCCGGTGCCAGCGACCAAAGCCGCCGTGGCCGGCCCGACCCTCCACAGATGGCTGAACATGAGTGGTCCCCCGCCGGGAGCCTGGGTGATGCCCTGGGCGCGCAGGGCGCTGTAGCCGATGAAGGGGACGATCTTGTGTGAGTGCCCGACGATGGCCAACCCCAGCCACGCGGTGAGCGCCGCCACCTCGGCCGAGACGAGATTGGCCCTGGTGGCGTAGGAGATCGATCCGGCCGCCGCCCAGAACGCCAGCAGCATGGCCAGGGCGAGGAAGCCCATGGAGACGAAAAGATAGGCGTGGAGGAGCTCGATCTTGCGGCGCCGGTGCCGGACACAGGACGCGAAGGAGACCATGTGGGACACCAGCCCCGCGGCGGCGAGCAGCCCACCGATCCAGGCGATGGGCTCTATGCCGAAGAGGAGGGCCGGGGTGAGGATGGCTGCTCCCGCCGCCAGCAGGCCGACCGCCAGCTTTCCGTACCGTTCGTGGGGTCGGTGGGCAAGCAGGAACATGGGCCAGAGCTTCTCGGCCACCGCCACGTAGGTGAGCCCGAGCCAACCGAGCAGGCCGAGGTGGGCGTGGGCCAGCACCTGGTGGTGCAGCAGCGGGAACCACCCGAGGAGGCGGTCGAAGGCGTAGACGGCGCCGAACAGGACCGTGATCGCCAGATAGGCGACCGAGAAGCGGAGCCCCCACAACGGGACTCCGCCATCGGGGGAGGCGAGCGGGCCTGACAGGTTCCAGACCGCGATGGCGACGGTGGTCGTGCCGATGACTGCTCCCGCGGTGACCAGCCCTTCAGGGCCGTGAGCGAACCCGGTGGGCAGAATCCACGCGGTGCTGAACCAGCCGACCAGGGTGACCCAGCCCGCGGTGGTGGAGCGCAGCCGCCGGCGCGACACCACAGGGGTGAACTGGTGGAGGGCGCCGAGCACCGCCGTGCTCAAGAAGGCGAGCATGGCGACGTGCACCGCCGACACCGCGCCCGAGTGGGTGGGCCGAACCACCAGACGGTCGGCGGCGAACCACACGGCCAAGCCCACCAACACCAACCCAAATCCGGCGGCGGCGAAGAAGGTGAGGGGGAGAGCCGCGGGAGGAACCACCGCGGTGGGCGAGCCGCCTCCCATGGCAGCGGGGCCCGCCATCGGCCTCGGGGGGCTCGCAGCATGGCCGGCGGGGGTCGGGCTCAGCTGCACCGGAGCGGTCGTCATACGAACTCCTTGCATGTTTTTCTACGCACAGCTAGAAATATATCTGTCCCCTGAGAAACCGGTCAAGGAGCCCAAATGTCCGATGTGATCGACAACGTGATCGATGTCCGCACGATCGTTCCCCGCGAGCGTCACCCGCAGATCTTCGACCGGCTGGGTCGTCTCCAGCCGGGTGAAGCCCTGCGTCTGGTGAACGACCACGACCCCCAGCCCCTGCGCTATCAACTCGAAGCCGAGCGTCCCGGACAGTTCGCCTGGAACGTGGTGGAGAATGGTCCCGAGCAGTGGCAGATCGACATCGTGAGCAAAGCCCACGTGATCGATGCTCGCCCCATCATCGAGGCCGGTGAGGAACCGTTTGCCGCCATCATGGAGGCGGCCGAGAAGGTGAAGTCCGGCGAGGTACTGGTGGTGTGGGCACCGTTCGAGCCGGTCCCACTCGAAGGGGTTCTCACCGAACAGGGCTTTCGGTTCGTGGCCGACGAGGTCACGCCGGGCAACTGGCGGGTCTCGTTCGTCAAAGAGTGAGCGAGACGCGCCACACTGATCGGATGGCCACCATCCAACAGCAGGCGCGGGCGCTCGGCGACCCCACCCGCCATCGGGTGTTCACCTACCTGGTCGAAGCCGATCGGCCGGTGGGCGTCGTCGAGTTGACCGAGCACTTTGGCCTCAACCACAACGCCATCCGTCAACACCTGGCCAAGCTCACCACTGCGGGTCTGGTCGTCGACTCTCGGGTACCCACCGGCGGACCCGGCCGGCCCCGGGTGATGTATGAGGTCGACCCCAGTGCCGAGAGCCGGTGGGGCGTCACCGGGCCCTACGAGAGGCTCAGCCTCATGCTCACCGAGATCGTCAGGACCGGCGATTCTCCCGAGGAGGTCGGCCGCCGTACCGGAGCGCAGTACCGCTCCAGCGAGGTCCTCTCGACCGAGGAGCGCATCGCCGAGCTCGAACAGGCCATGGTGCGTGAAGGGTTCGATCCCGATGTCCGCCGCACCGGTGACCGAGTCGAGATCGTGCTTCAGAACTGCCCCTTCGCCACCTCCGCGGCCGCCGACCCCGATTCGATCTGCTCTCTGCACCGCGGGATCGCCCTAGGGGTGGTGGGCGACGACCCCGGCCTGCGGGTCGAGGAGCTCATTCGCAAGGATCCCCACCGGGCCGGATGTCAGCTCTGCCTCCACGTCGGCCCCAGCTGAACCGGCGCACGGTCGCGCCGGATCGAGGCGACGTTCCTGCTAGAGATATCGCATGTCGCATTTCGAACGGGCAGGCGCCGAGATCCACTACGACATCGAGGGGCTCGATCTCGACCTGACGAGAGCGTCTGAGGGTCCGCTTCCCGTTCTGCTCATCGCTCCGGGCGGGATGCGTTCGGCCAACGACATATGGAACGGGACCCCCTGGAATCCCCGCAC
>CAZEFG010000018.1:8889-10527 GCA_964511355.1 uncultured Iamiaceae bacterium | reverse complement strand
GTGCTCACGGCGTCACCCGACGATGTCGAGCGCGTGGAGACCCCGATCCTGTTGATGAAGGGCAACGACATCTACCATCCGTCGAGCATTTCCGATGAGCTCGCCGCCAGGCTGCCGCAGGTGACCTATGTCGAGCGGTGGAAGGACGAAGAGGTACTCGATCGCACCAACGCCGTCATCAGGGATTTTCTCTCCCAGGGATGAGGGGCACTGCCCACAAGGGTCCGGTTTCGCTACTCTGAGTGGCGTGGAGGTTGCGGTGAGTGAACAGCCTTGGAGTGGCCGGACCCTGGCCCGCCTCGGTGATCCCTTCACGCGCGCTCTCAGCGGCCTGTCGGCGCGCCGTCCGCTGGCCACCAGCCTGGTCGACCTCCTCACCCACGCCATGGCCGCCTGCGAAGCGAGACACGGCTACGCGGTGACGCGCCTGGCGGGCTCCCCTCCGGTCGAGGTCGCAGTGGGGCGGGGTGCATGGGCAGGGGCGGTTCCCCACGGGCTCGATCGCATCGCCCGCGGCGCGGGGGAACCCCACTACGAGCCGCAGGGCTGGGACACCTTCGACGGCCCGGTGATGCTCATCCCGATCTATGCCGACGACGGAGGTGGCACCGACGAGGTGGTGGGTTCGTTGGGGGTCGCTTTCGATGTCGATCAGCCGGTCGACCCGGTCCTGGCGATGGAACAGCTTCTGCGCTTCGAGCCGCTGCTAGCCGTGGCGATCGCCCACGCCCGAGACCTCGACACCGAGCGCACGGCCCGGGCCCAAGAGCAGGCACTGCTGAGAGCGGGCCGGGTCCTGTCATCGACGTTGGAGTTGGGCGAGGTCCTGCCGAGAATCCTCGAAGAGCTACGCCAGGTGGTGCCGTTCGACACCGCCTCGGTGCAGGAACTCCGCGGTGACGAGACGGTCATCGTCGGCGGCCACGGCATCGAGCTGGAGGCGTTCGCCGGCGTCGGCTTCGACGCCGCGGCCCGCGGCACCCCCAACGCCGACGTTATTCGCACCCGCCAACCGGTGATCGTCCCCGACATCCTGGGCGAACACCCCTATCCCGACTTTCCCCACCCCGCGCACGAGATGTCGGGGGTTCGAGGCTGGATGGGCATTCCTCTGGTGTTCGGCGGGGTGGCGACCGGCATGCTCACCCTCGACACCTACCAACCTGGCTTCTACACCTCCGACCATGCCCACATCGCCATGGAGTTCGCCGCCCAGGCCGCCATCGCGGTGCACAACGCCCGGACCTACGAGCAGAGCCAACGTGAGGTGGCCGAACGGCGCCAAGCCGAGGCCGACCTGCTGGCCGCCAACTCCGCGCTCGAAGAGCGGATGGCCGAGATCGAGGCGCTCCAAGGCCACCTCCGCGATCAAGCGATCCGCGACCCTCTGACCGGGTTGTTCAATCGCCGCTACCTGATGGAGACGCTCGGGCAGGAGGTCACCCGGAGCAAGCGCAGCGGTTCACCGCTGGCGCTCGCTCTGATCGACGTCGACCGTTTCAAGATGGTCAACGACAGCCACGGCCACGACGTCGGCGATCAGGTCTTGGCCGCAGTTGCCCAACTGCTCGGCTCGTTGGTGCGCGAAGGCGACGTCGTCTGTCGCTACGGCGGTGAGGAGTTCGTGGTGTTGCTTCC
>CAZEFG010000018.1:0-8789 GCA_964511355.1 uncultured Iamiaceae bacterium | reverse complement strand
CGTACATGGCCGCGTCGGCGCGACCGACCAACTCGGGCCAGTTCAGTGCGCCGGGGGCTGCGCAATGCACCCCCACCGTGGCCGATACCGCCACCGGCGTTCCGTCGGCGTAGAACGGCTCTTGCATAACGTCGTGGACACGGTGGCCGGCAGCCATCGCCGCATCGTCGCCGTCGAGGTCGGTCAGCAGGACCACGAACTCGTCGCCTCCGAAGCGAGCCACGGTGTCGTTCGCCCGCACGATCGAGCGCAGCCGGTCGGCGACCTGGCAGATGATGTCGTCGCCCCCGGCATGGCCGAATTCGTCGTTGATCGCCTTGAAGCGATCGAGGTCGATGAACAAGAGGCCGACGTGGGAGCCGTTGCGTCGTGACTGAGCGAGCGCCAGTTCGGCCCGTTCGGCAAGCAGAGCCCGGTTGGCGAGCCCACTGAGCGGGTCACGGCGCGCCTGGCGTTTGAGGTCGGCCACCAATTGAGACACGTCGAAGGCGCTGGCCGCCTGGTCGGCCATGGCGGCGATCCGTTCCAGCTCCGCCGGGTCGCCGACACCATGGGCCCACGCAATGGTGAGACTCCCCAGCTCGACACCCCGAGCCACCAATGGGATCGCCTGCGCGGTGGGTGAGCTGGGCGCCAAGGACGCCAGGCTGTCGCCGGTCAATGCCGAGCGCAGGATGTGGTCGTCCCGGTCGATGAGCCAGACGTCGATGTCGGTGGCGGTGCTCGCCTGCGCGACCGCAGCCGCCAGAAGGGATGCCACCTCCTCAGCTTCGGTCGCGGCCGCCAGATCGCGGGCCAGGACCACCAGGGCGTGGGCGGTGTCGCGGTCTCGGCGAGCAGCCTCATGCGCCAGCGCCGCCTCCAACGCCGAGGCGACGTGGTCAGCGAAGGCGGTCAGGGGTCGTTCGACGCTCCAGTCGATCGTCGAACGCGGAGGGTGCACCGATGCGATCCAGCCGTAGTTGCTCCCCGCTGTCGACACCGGCGCTACGCAGATCACCGGTTCGTCGTCGTCGCCGATGAGCAGATCCTGCTCGACTCGGTCGACGATTCGATCGAGAGCGTCCTGGTCGTTGATCCCCCGATGGCTGATCATCGTGAGGTCGCGCCCGTCGGTCACCTGGATGACAATGCTGCGGCTGGTGGTGACCGAAGGTCCGTTGGTCGCCGCGATCTCGATGAGGGTGCCGGGATCGGGCGCGCCGGCCAGTTCCGAGGCCACGCTCTGCATCCGCTCGAAATAGACGACCGGGTCGAACGAAGGCCCGTCTGGGACCTCTACCGGGGCTCCCCAGCGCACGATGTAACGGCAATGGGATGCCCCACGGGTCATGCACTCAGGATGGACGGCAGTGGCCCGATGACCGAACACCTCGGGGACTCTTGTGTAGTAACCCATGCCGGTGCCACAGAAGAAGGGAAGGTCGGTCTCCAGGTCGGTGCTCGAGGTGATCTCGGCGTAGTCGTCGCCGTGGCCGGTGACCTCCAAGGTCCAGCCGCCGGACAGGCGGCTCCCGTGGGAGGCCAGCATGGCGATGGCCTCGACCGGGCCTCCCGCACTGCGCATCATCTGGTCGAGTCCCTCAGCCACGTTGAGCTCGAAAAGCTCTTCGCCCACGCGGCGACCGACCTGGGGGTCGCCGGTGATGTCGGCCGCGGCCGCGGCCAACGCGAGCATCTGCGACACGCTGAGCCAATCGCTGTCGCGGGGCAACCTGGCGGGGTCGAGCCCGGCCCGGTTGAGCAGCTCGACCACGGCGGCTTCGCCGCAGGCGCGCCGAACGTAAGAGACGGTGGCGGTGACATAGAGGCCACCCACTTCGTGCTGTTCGAGGGGGTCGATTCCCACGAGCGGATCATCGGCATCCGGCGGGGCTTGGTGAGGCAAGCGTGTAGCTTGATCCCGTCGTCGACGCTCGAGGTCGACGACGAGGGAGAGGGGGGTCGTCCGATGCCGGACGCCTACGAGGTCGAGCACCTCGACGTACTGATCGTCGGGGCGGGCATCAGTGGGATTGGTGCCGCCCATCACCTACAAGAGCGATTCCCGGAGCGTCGCTTCGCCATATTCGAAGCCCAAGCCGGCTTCGGCGGGACCTGGCGCACCCATCGCTACCCCGGAGTGCGATCCGACAGCGACCTGTTCACCTTCGGCTACCACTTCAAGCCCTGGAAAGGCGCACCGATCGCCACCGGCGACGAGATCCTTCGCTACCTGGCCGATGTCATAGAGGAGAACAACCTCGATCGCCACATCCGCTACCAGCACCGGATCGTCAGCGCCGGATGGTCGAGCGACGAGCAACTCTGGCGGGTCGAGGCCGTCCGGGGCGACACCGAACAAAAGGTCGAGCTCACCGCCAACTTCTTGTGGATGTGTCAGGGCTACTACCGCCACGATCAGGCCTACACGCCCGAATGGCCAGGCATGGATCGTTACGACGGGCGCATCGTGCACCCCCAGCACTGGCCCGACGATCTCGACCTGTCGGGCAAGCGGGTGGTGGTGATCGGTTCGGGTGCCACCGCCGCCACCCTCATCCCCGCCATCGCCGAAACCGCCGATCACGTCACCATGCTGCAGCGTTCACCGACGTTCTTCCTGGTGCGTCCCAACAGCAACGAACTGGCCGACACGCTGCGGTCACTCGACATCCCCGACGAGTGGACCCACGAGATCGTGCGGCGCAAGATCGTCAAGGACCACGATGCCCTGGCCCGCGTTTCCTTCGATGAACCTGAGCTGTTGCGTCAGTACCTGATCGACACCATTCGGCCGCTGCTTCCCGAGGGCTTCGACGTCGACAAGCACTTCAACCCGAACTACCGCCCCTGGCAACAGCGCATCGCGGTGCTACCCGACGGCGATCTGTTCAAGGCCGTGCGCGATGGCAAGGCCGGGGTTACCACCGATCAGATCGTCAGCTTCACCGAGAAGGGCATCGCCCTCGAATCCGGCGATGAACTGATCGCCGACGTCATCATCACCGCCACCGGCTTTGATCTGTGCGTGCTCGGCGACATCGACTTCAGCATCGACGGAGAAGCACTTTCGTTGGCGGATTCGGTCACCTACCGCGGGATCATGTTCACCGGGGTCCCCAACCTGGCGTGGGTGTTCGGCTACTTCCGGTCGAGCTGGACCTTGCGCGCTGACCTGATCAGTGACTTTGTCTGCCGGTTGTTCGCCCGGATGGACGAACTTCAGGCGGGGGCGGTGGTGCCGCGATTGCTGCCCGAAGAGGCCGACATGGATCTCGGACCCTGGATCGACCCCGAGAACTTCAACCCCGGGTACCTCAACCGCTCGATGCACCTGATGCCCCGCCAGGGAACCCACGAGCCCTGGCAGATGCTGCACGACTACACCATCGAACGCGACGTGCTGGCCCGGGCCGACCTGTCGGATGCCCGGTTGGAGTACATCCCCAAGGCGTGAGCCGCAGCGGGCCGCCGTGGGCGTTTCGGCGTGGATTTCGGGGGTAGCAGGGGGCCCATGAACGTCGAGCAATCCACCCCCGAAGAGGTTCGTGACGCCACCGCTCAGACCGAACGGACCATGGCGCCCCAGACCGTGGCGGTCAACGTCTATGAGTCGAGCAACAACTTGGTGGTGCTCGCCCCCATGCCGGCGGTGATGCCCGAGGATGTCACCGTCGAGCTTCGTCCAGGAAGCCTGCGCTTCTGGGCCCATGTCCGCAGTGCCGGGCCCCGGGAGTACCTGATCCACGAGTGGGAGTACGGCGGGTTCGAGCGCGAGATCAGCATTCCGTCGAAGTACGGCGGGTCCCTCGACGCCACCCTGGCCAACGGCCAGCTGGCGATCAGGGTCCACGAAGGGTCAACCGACGGTGTCGTGGTAGCCAACCCCGTCGCCCCCGGCCGCTGACCCCTCGACCTCACCCCACCCGCCCTTGCTCACCCCACCCGCCATTGGGGAAAGTTTCGGCACCTATAGGGTCGTCACCTTCCCCATGCGGATGGTGCGGGGGGATTGGTATTGGCTGGAAACCGGGTTAGAGGGTGACGGTCCGGTCGGCGAGGGCGAGGACGTGGGGGCGGTGGCTCACTGCGAGGATCGCCGTGGGCTTCCCCTCTGCCTCGGTGCGCAGGCGGCGCCAGAGTTCGGCTTCGGTCTCGACATCGAGGGCGCTCGACAGATCGTCGATGACCAGCAGCTGGGCTCGTCGGACAAAGGCGCGGGCGGCGGCCGTCCGCTGCACCTGACCCCCTGAGAGGCGAAGCCCGCGAGGACCGATGACGGTCGCAATTCCCTCGTCCATGGTGGCCAGGTCTGAGTCGAGGCAAGCCAGCCACAGGGCCAAGGAGAGGTCGTGGTCGGGCAATCCCAACAGGACGGTCTCGGCGAGCGGTTCGGAGAACAGCCTCGGGACCTGGGGCAGGTAGGCGACCCTCGGCGGGACCATGAACGTCGAGGGGTCGGCGACCACCTCACCGTTCCAGCTGATCGAACCCCGCTCGATGGGCAGTAGGCCCAACAGGGCCCGCAGCAGGGTCGACTTCCCGGCCCCGACGGGTCCGGTGACCACCACGAGTTCCCCGGCGCCGACCTCGAGGCTCACGTCAGAGATCCCGTGGTCGAGGTGGTCGTGCACCACGGTGAGTCCGTCAACGGTCAATCGACGCAGCGGCTCGACCGCACCGATTCCGGCATCGAAGGCAGGGGGTCCGTGGCGTAGATGGGTGACCGCTGGGCGCAACGCTGAGCGGCGGTCGTCGGTACCCATGAGTTCGGCCAAACGGTCGACCGACACGTCGGCTTGACGGTGCAGGGCCCCCATGCGGCCGATCCATTTGGGCAGACCCGCCACCACGGGCACATAGGCGGCGAAGAGGCCGATGTCGCCGACTCCGAGCTCGCCCCGTTGGAAGCCTCCCGCAACGATCAACAACACCACCCCGATGGTGACTTCGGCGGTGCCGTAGCCGAGCGATCGGATCAGCTCGGTACCTACCTGGTCGCGGCGGGCGAGGACCGCGCGGCGGGCGTTGAGCTCGGCGAAACGCCGATCGACCGCTGACTCGGCGGCGGTGGCCTTGACCGCCAGGATCGAGCCGAAGGTGTCGCCGATGAAGCTGGTGACCGTACCGGTGGCCACGCGGGCGTCGCGCCGCCACCGGCGCAAGGTCGGCCCGAGAACGACCGACACCACCATGGCGATCCCGACGGGCACCATGGTGGCGGCCGCGGCGAGGGGAGAGATGGTCGCCATGACCACCAGGGCGATCGCCGCGGCGAGACCCGAGCCGGTGACGTCGAGCCACACGTCGAGCACGTGACCCACGTCCTGGGTGTCGTCGCGAAAGCGAGACACCGCTTCGCCGGGCGAACTGGGGAGCCGATGGGCCCGTGTCCCGGGCCGCACGGCGAGCGACGACAACATGTTCACCCGAGGCAGGGTGAGCCAGCCCATCCACGCTCCGTGCCACTGGACCGCGGCCGAGACGAGCAGCGTCCAGCGCCCTACCTCGAGGCCGACGATGGCGGCCAACAGCAGCCACGGAGTCGACGGGTCCGATGACGAGAGCCGGTCGAGTACCAGCTTGAGGGCGTATCCCACGGCCAAGGGCGACAGGTGAAACAGCGTCCACTGACCGAGCGCCACGGCGAAGGTCACCGGGTCGTTGCGCACCACTCCGGTGATGGCCCTCGGCGCGGAAACGGCACGAGCGGTCATGCTCCCAGCCCCTCCTCACGTTCGGTCTGATCGGCGATGGCCAACAGGCGGGAGTAGCGGCTGGCGGGGTCGAGGACGAGTTGATCCCGGGCCCCGTGTTCGACGATGCGTCCTTGGTCGAGGACCACGATGGAGTCCACTCGGTCGAGGGTGGCGAGGCGGTGGGCAACGATCAGGGCGGTGCGCCCGGCGAGCAACCGTTGGGTGGCCAGGTTGAGTCGGGACTCGGTGTCGGGGTCGAGTCGGCTGGACGCCTCGTCGAGGATCACGATGCCGGGATCGCTGAGAAAGGCCCTGGCCATGGCGAGCAGCTGGGCCTGCCCGGCCGAGAGGGAAGACCCGCCTTCGATGACGGTGTCGAGACCTTCGGTCTGGGTCGTGAGCCAACGGTCGAGCCCGACCCGGCCGAGCACCCCGACCAGTTCGTCGTCGGAGGCGTCGAGAGCACCGAACAGGGTGAGGTTGTCCCGCACCGAAGCCCGGAAGAGCTCGACGTCCTGGGTCACCACCGTCACCCGGGACCGCAGCGCCGATCGCTGCAGATCCGCCACGTCGATCCCACCGACGCGCACCGTGCCTTCGGTGGCTTCCCAGAGCCGCAGCACCAGGCGCGACAAGGTGGTCTTGCCGCTGCCGGTGCGCCCGATGATGCCGACATGGCTCCCGGCCGGGATGTGGAGGTCAATGTCGTGGAGTACCGGTTCGTTGTCGGAGCGGTAGGCGAAGGTGACGTGGTCGAAATCGATCGGGAGAGCCCTGCCCGGTGTCGCGGCATCGAACTCGGAGAGGCTCACCGAACCGTCGGGCAGGCTCGGTTCGGTGGCCAGTAGCTGTGATGCCCGGCGGGCGCCGGCGATGGCCCGCTGGAACTCCTTGAGTTGTTCGGCGATCTGTTCCAACGGCTGGCGCAGCATCTCGCTGTAGCGGAACAGGGCGATAACCGCGCCGATCGTCACCATCCCGGCGTTGTAGAGCCAGAACCCCAGGGCCAGAGTTGCCACCGAGCCGACCGCGAACGCTATGGCGGCAAGTGCGTAGGAGCCGTCGCCGAGCAGGGATGCGCGCCGAGCGGCACGCCACGAGCGAGCGGAGTTGGCGTGGAGCCGATGCACGGCGTAGCGGCCAGCGCCGTTGGCCCGCAGGTCTTCGAGCCCACCGAGTCGTTCCTCGAGGTCGCCGTAGAGGACGGCGTTGGCTTCACGTTCGGCCTCGAGTGAAGGTACCGCTGCGCTCCGCAGGCGGATGAGGACAAAGGCCCCCACCACGCTGGTGACGGTGAGCATCATCCCGGCGAAGGGGTCGATCACGAAGGCCACCACCAGCATGCCCACCATCAGCACCGCGTTGCCGAGCACGTACACCAAGACGTTGGCGAAGAACACGACCATGGCCTCGACATCGCCATCGATGCGTTCGATGAGCTTGCCGGGGCTGTGACGCCCGTGCCAGGCCATCTCCAGGCGAAGGGCATGGTGGGCAAGGCGTTCGCGGAGGCGGTTGCCGGCCCGCCACGACAGGTCGACGGCCCCGTAGGTGACGACCAGCCGTAGCCCCTCGGCCACCAGGGCCACTACCACGTACGCGCCCGCGATCGTGCTGAGGAGAGATAGCTCGGCACCAGCGATGGCCCGGTCGACGAACCAGCCCAACATGGCCGGCATGGCCAGGCGCAGGACAAGCGACACGAGCAGCAGTGTCGAGATGCCGATCGCCCGTCGTCGGTCGGGGCCGACCGTCGACAACAACAACCTCAGTTCGACGCCCCCGGTGCGCGACATAGCCGATCGAGCCTACGGCTGGGTCTTGTCGACTTCCGAGCGAATATCGGCGGAATACCGTTAGGGGTATGGAGGTTGAACTGGATCGAGCCCCAGAGAAGAAGGAAGCGATTGTGGCAACCATCGAACTGACCGAAGAGACCTTCGAAGAGACGATCACCGACAACGACATCGTGCTGGTCGACTTCTGGGCCGAGTGGTGCGGCCCCTGCCGTATGTTCGCCCCCATTTTCGAAGAGGCGGCCGGTAAGCACGACGATGTGGTGTTCGCCAAGGTCGACACCGAGGCCGAGCAGTCGTTGGCGGGTGCGGCAGGGATCATGTCGATCCCCACGCTCATGGCGTTCCGCGACAACGTGCTGGTGTTCAACCAGGCCGGTGCCCTTCCTGCGGCCGCCCTCGACGACCTGATCAACCAGATCAAGGGCCTCGACATGGACGAGGTTCACCGCTCGATCGCCGAAGCCGAAGCCGCCGAGTCGGGACCTACCAGCACCGAAGCCTGACCCCCGCCGGGGTCGCGCTTACACCGGGCGACGGTTCCGCGGCGCCAGGTCCAACTCCAGCAGGTGCAGGAGACGACGCTCCGAGGAGGCCACCCCACCCTTGGCTCTGGCTGGTCCCTCCCGCCAGGGATCGCCGAGCTCATCCTGTTCCCAGCGCTCGATGATCCGGGGATGGATGTAGGAGCCCCGGCATACCGCCGGCGTGTTGCCCAGGCCACACGCCACCTGCTCGACCGCCTCGGCCAGAGTTCGGCGGCGCGCCCGGTCGGTGCCCGGCACCTCGACACCAGCCAGCAGTTCCGCGGCGCGGACCGAACCGTCCCAGGTACGGAAGGTCTTGGCCGTGACCGGGGTGCCAGCTGCGACCTCTCCGACGACATCGCGCAGGTAGGCGTTCACATCGGCTGAGCGGACGGGCCGCACCTCGCCCTCGTCGTCGACGTACTGGAACAGCAGCTGACCAGGTAGTTCCTGGCAGCGCTTGGCCACCCGAGCGATGCGGCGATCGGTGCAGGCCACTTCGGCCACCTTGCCGTGCTTGCCCTTGAACCGCAGCCGCAACGCTCCGCTGGTGATCTCGGCATGGCGGTTGCGCAAGGTGGTCAGCCCGAAGGTTCCGTTCTCGCTGGCGTAGGCCTCGCTGCCGATCCTGACCGCGGTGAGGTCGAGCAGGGCGATGATCAAGGCCACCACCCGGTCGTGGCTCAGGTCGCGCCGGGCCAGGTCGTCGTCGACCTGCTGGCGCAGAGGCCCGAGCGCGTGCCCGAAGTCGCGGAGCTGGTCGAACTTCACCGTGTTGCGGTGAT
>CAZEFG010000017.1:0-18543 GCA_964511355.1 uncultured Iamiaceae bacterium | reverse complement strand
GCCGTGAGGACCTGCTCCCCACGATCGAGGCGATCCTCCGGGTCTTCGAGCAGACCGGCAACCGCGACAACAAGCTGCGGGCCCGCATGAAGTGGGTCGTCGATCAGCTCGGCTGGGAAGAGGTGCAACGCCGCGTTCTCAAGGTGCGACACACCCTCCCGGCGTCGAGCTCGTGGCCAGGTGGCATCCCCGAGATCGTGGCCAAGGCCGGCGATCTCCCCGCCGGCGCGGCAACCACCGGCGAGATCAGCGCGGTGGGCCAGGGTGTGCGGGTCGAGATCCTGTCCAACGACGCCTACCGCCGGTGGGAAGCCACCAGCGTCATCCGCGGCGAAGCCAAGGGCACCGTGTCGGCTGTGGCCTACGCAGCGTTGGGCGACATCACCGCCGACCAGTTCCGCTCTCTCGCCGCGATCCAGCGCGAGCTCGGTGCCGACGTCCGCCTGACCAACCGCCAGAACCTCGTGTTCCGGGGGTTGTCCGAGAACCAGGTCAAGGTTCTCTACGCCCGGCTGGCCGAGATCGGGATGGCCAAGCCAGGCGCCGAACTCGCCCGCGATGTGGTCGCCTGCCCCGGAGCCGACACCTGCAACCTCGCCGTCACCCAGTCCCGGGGTCTGGCCAAGGCCATCGGCGACCGGCTCGAAGAAGAAGGGCTCGCCGAGGTGGGTGGCCTGCGCATCAACATCTCGGGTTGCACCAACTCCTGCGGTCAGCACCACGCCTCCGACATCGGGTTCTTCGGTGCCGAGCGTCGGGCCCACGGCCAGTCCGCCCCCGGCTATCAGATGCTCCTCGGTGGCTACATCGGCCAGGAGCAGGCGTACTTCGGCGAGAAGGCCTTGCGCCTACCGGCGAAGGCCGCCCCTGAAGCCGCGGTCCGGGTGGTCCGTCAGTTCGCCGCCGAACGCCAAGCCGGCGAATCGTTCCGTAACTGGCTCGACCGGGCCGGCGGCGTCAAGGCCGTAGCTGCGACCCTCAAGGAGCTCGACGACTTCCCCACGCCGGAAGAGAACGCCGACTTCTACGTCGACTACGGCGAGACCGGCCCCTACGCCGTCGAGCTGGGTGTCGGCGAATGCGCCGTCTGATCCCCACCTCTTCCCCCGCTTGGGGAAGCTGACAACCCCATAGCGTCCACTAACTTCCCCAAGCGGATGGGGAACGTTGGTGGGCGGCGGTTTGGCGTGGCAACGTGGTCCATGCCTTCGCAGCGCTATGCCACGGCGGTGTCGGTGATCGACTTCGCCAACTTTGAAGACCCCAACCTCATCTGGTCGCGGGGCGAACGGCTGCCGTTGGCCATGGTGCATGGCCAGCTCGCCGCGGAATGGATCGAGCGGCTGGTCGAAGAGCCCGACGAGGCTCTGTTGCTCGCGGCGCGGGCCCATCACCTGCGCCGCTGGGAGGTGCCCCGGGCCTCGTACCCCGAAGGGCGGGCCGGGTACCTGCGATGGCGCAAGGACCAGAAGGATCGCCACGCCACCGAGATTGCCGACATCCTCTTGGCGGTCGGCTACGACGAGGCCACCATCCACCGCGTCCAGACCCTGATTCGTCGGCAACGAATCGACGTCGAATCGGGCACGCAGTGGGTCGAAGATGCCGCCTGCCTGGTATTTCTCGAGACCCAGCTGGCCGAGTTCTCCGAACAGCTCGACCTTGACCACTTGGTCTCGGTGATCCAAAAGACGGCCGCCAAGATGAGCGACGCAGCACTGGCGCTGGTGCCGGAGGTCCCCATGAGCGACGAAGCCCGCCAGCTCATCACCAACTCCCTGGCCCAGCGCTGAATGAGGCTCGGTCACTTCGAGACCTCGTCAGGCGTGCGGATCCGTGCTGCTGAAGCCGACGACGGGCCGTTCCTCGTCGAGGTGCTGGCGCTGGCCGCGGCGTGGCGACCCGGTTCCACACCGCCGACTGCGGAAACTGTGCTGTCCGAGCCCGCGCTGGCGCGCTATGTCGCCGGTTGGCCCCGCCCCGGTGACCTGGGTTTCGTGGCGGTAGACAACGGCGAACCGATCGGCGCCGCCTGGTGGCGGTACTTCGATGGCGAGGATCACGGCTACGGCTATGTCGCTGCCGACGTCCCGGAGCTGTCGATCGGTGTGGTGGAGGGCCGCCGGGGCGACGGCGTCGGGACCGCACTGATGGTGGCCCTGCTCGCAGAGGCCGACCAGCAGGGACTCGACCAGCTGAGTCTCAGCGTCGAAGCCGGCAATCCTGCGTTGCGCCTTTACGAGCGGCTCGGGTTCGCTCCCGCCCCCGGCGCCGAGGCCGGAACGCTGATCCGATCACGCCCGACAGCCGCCGAGGGTGCCCGCCCCGACTAGATCGTCGTAGCGATGCCGGCGCCCACGCTCTGACCGCTGATCGGATCGACGCCGATCTGCCGCTGGTCGGTGGAGCAGGCGAGATCACCGGAACTATGGCGTGGGCTCCGAACGCTTCACATCCAGACCCAGGCCGTCTTGACCTGACTGTGCCCGCAAGATGGGTGAACCGGGTTGCTGAGCGCGCGCCCCACGCGCGCTGGCGCGCCCAGAAGCGATGGGCTGGGCGACCGGCGTGATCAGCCGGTGACGATCCAGGCGACCAGGCCCGCCTGGGCCAAGTGGTAGGTGACCATCACGGCCAAGCCGCCGTTGCGGATCGGTCGAACGAAACGGTTCCAGGCCAGGATCGAATCGGACGCATAGAACAGGAGCGCCCCGATGATGGCGGCAGCCGCGGTGGTGCCGAACGCGGCTATCACCATGGCCGAGATCACCGCGATGTAGGCGATCACCGGTGCCGTCAACGCCGTGTGGGAGCCAGCTCGCACCGTGGTCACTATGGATCGGCCGACAGTGGCCGCGCTGGCGACCACCACTGCCAGCCCGACGGCCAGGCCGGCCGTCGAGGTGGGGGCCAGGCCCAAACCCACCACATAGGCAATGTGTCCGATCAAGAACGAAACCAGTCCGGCAATGAACCACCGTTCGGGCAGCATCAGGAAGACGTCGCCACCGAGCGAGAACACCAGCCCGGCCACCATCCAGGCCCGGATTGTGGAGTCGGCGGGGTTCACAGCAAGCGCCACTCCGATGAGCGCCACCAACGTGGCCGGTTTGGCGATGTAGCGGACGGTGGCTCGGTCAGTGACCACGCCGAACCAGTCGGTCAAGGCGAAGACGGCGGCGACTACGGCGAGGATCCAGGCGGTGGTGGTCATGTGCCCGTGGATCCTGACAGATTGGCGCGGTGCCTTGGAGCGATGATGGACCCACGACGCGACTGGCGGGACTGCGGGGGAGCGCCCTTGGGGACATGAAGGCCTACATCGCTACCGCGGCGGCGCTTGCGTCACCCCTCAGCACCTGGAAGCGAGGCCCCGCGGCTGAGGTCAAATGTGACGGGTTATTGATCTCGGGTCGCCAAACTGTCTAGCGTGCTGCAAGCTCACGGAGGAGAGGCGTATGCGAGGCGGGTCAGGGTCGACCAAGTTCAGGTGGGGTGGCGTAGTCGGAGTTGCCGTTGTCTTGGTCCTCCTCGGAGGTGCCTGCTCGGGCAGCGGCGGCGGAGAGGCGACGAACACCACCACGTCGATCCCGACCGACACCAGCACCACCGCGCCCGAGGTCGCCACGACGACGCTGCCCGCGCTCGGCCCGGCCATCGAACGAAACCTCGACGTGGTGCTCGAACAGCCCGACGACCTGCCCGGCTACAACGTGCACCGACCCGCCGACCTCGACGCCCTCGGCGAGCCGCTGCCCGTGGTCGTCTGGGCCAACGGGGCCTGCCTCCGCCATGACCGCCCGTGGCTGCCCATGTTCGACCGGTGGGCTCAGGCCGGTTTCGTGGTCATCTCGATCACCCGTCCACCAGGGGTTGGCCCCGATGCGCCGCTGACCGAGGTCGGCAGCGCCTCCGCCGAGGATCAGGCGTTGGCCATCGATTGGGCGGCGACCCAGAACGAGGTCGATGGGCCCTATCAGGGTCGACTCGACCTCGCCCGCGTCGTGGCGGCCGGCAACTCGTGCGGGGGCATCACCTCACTGGCCCTCGCCGGACAAGACGACCGGGTGGCGGCGGTGTTCGTCCTATCGGGGTCGAGCATCGGGCCGGGGGCGACCCGTGAGCAGGCGGCCGAGATCATGGACCGGGTGCAGGTCCCGGTGGGCTATGTGGTGGGTGGCGAAGAGGACATCGCCCGGGCCCAGGCTCTCCAAGACGTCGACCTGCTGGGCGAGGGTCTGGCCCGCTTCGTGGCGCTGCGGTCCACCGGCGACCATTGGGCGGTGTCGACCGACGAGGCCCTGGTCGTCGAATCGGCCGAGATCGCCCTCCACTGGCTCGACCTGGTGGTGTGGGGCACGCCCGAGGCGGCCGATCTGCTCGTCGAAGAGCCCTGTGGCCTGTGTGCCTCCGAGACGTGGACCGTCGAGGCGGCCAACCTCGCCTCGTTGGTCCGAGACTGAGGCGCGTGCGCTAACCGAGCGCTCCGGGGAGTCGCTCGGCCAGGTCTGGTTCTGCAGGATCGACGTGGTGGAGCCGGTCGATGGTGGCGAAACCGCGATCGGCCGACACCAGGGTCGCCCCTTCGTGTATCGCTGCGGCGGCGAGCACACAGTCGAAGGCCCCCAGGGATGGGTGGGCCTCGAAGAGGTCGAGGCCGGCGCGCAGCGTGTCGTCGCCAATCGTCAGCAACGGGCCCAACACCAAGGAGTAGTCGCGGCCGAGTGATGCAGCATCGTGGCGGTCGCGGCGTCGGGCGCGTACGTGCACCAGCTCCTGGATCACCTCGACGGTGGTGGTCGCTGCCATGGTCCCTTCGGCGGCCGCAGCGATGATCGAGCGGCACGGTGCGCGAAGGGGATGGTCGACCCCTACGGCGTAGACGAGGACGGTGGTGTCGAGGATGATCACCCGCGCCGACCGCGAAGCTCGTCGAGTTCGGCCCGGAGCTCATCTGGGTCGGGAACCGGCATCGACTCGGCCTCGAGCACCCTCTTGCCGGCGGCACGACGAGTAGATGAGGTGGCCGGATAGGCGGCGTCGATGGCGTCGCGTACCAGGACCGAGACGGCTACCCGGCGCCGAGCGGCCTCGCGCTCGAGGCGGTTCAAGCGCGCGTCATCGATCAACACCTGAAGCCGACGGGTCAACATACTCATACAGTAGCATGCTCATACCGCATTCGAGCTTCGCTGGACCTTCGACCAATCGACCGCCGCCCCCCACGAGTACCGTCCGGTCATGCCCGCGGATCATCGCTACGACCTGGTGGCCCCAACCGATGCCCCGCTTGGGGTCCTCGTGCTCCACCCGCACCCCGACATGGGTGGAGACCGCTTCAACCCCGTGGTCGACGCGGTGTTTCGGGCCGCTACCGGCAGGGGTTGGGCTGCGCTCCGGTTCGACTTCTCATCCAGCGATCTCGATGTTGCCGAAGGCGAGGCGTCGCTGGCGCTCGACCTGTTGCCCCCGGTTCCCCGGCTGGCGGTGGTGGGCTACTCGTTCGGTGCCGCGGTCGCGGTCCGGGTCGATGACCCGCGCCTCGCTGCGTGGGCGCTGATCGCCCCACCGTTTGGGCCTCGTTTCCCGGTCGCCGACCTGCCGGTTGGTGCGGACAAACGTCCCAAACTGATGCTGTCGCCAGCTCACGACCAGTTCTGCCCACCCGACGCGGCTGTGGCCGCCACCGAGGGTTGGGTGAACGCAACTGTGGAGCCGGTCGCCTCGGCCGACCACTTCCTCACCGGCTTTCTCGATCTGGTGGCCGACCGCGCCCTCGACTGGCTCGGCGCCCTGGACGGCTGATCGCCCGGCGGGCCGGTGGGGTTGGTCCCCGCGTGGCGCGGGTGCATTCGCCGTCCTGGAACGCTTCGAGCGGTTCAGCGCCGACGGGCCCGCAGCACGATGTCGTCGACATGGTGCGAAGACGCCGCGCCGGAAGGTCGGGGCCGCTTCTCGTGGACCTCGATCTCCCAGTCCGGTGAGCGGGCGAGGACAGCCCCGATGTCGTCGATCCGTAGATACGCGTCGGGATCGAACGGCCGACTGTGTTCGCGGGGATCGATCGCCAAGCGCATCGGTTCGAGGTCGTGGCCGACGACGAGCAGGGTGCCGCCCGGAGCTACCGCGCTCATCAGGTTGGTGATCGCCCGGCCGTCAGGGGTGCGCGGGATCGAGGCGTACTGGGCCGCGACAAGGTCGAACGCGGCTGGCTCGAAGGGTTCGAGCGCGTTGGCGTCGGCCGGCGAGCACGTGACAGGTAGACCTCGCCGTTCGGCTTCAGCGGCGACCCTGGCGAGCGCTCGGGGGGAGATGTCGCTGGCGGTCACCTCCCAGCCCTGCTCGGCCAGCCAGATGACATCGCCGCCCTCGCCGGCGCCCACGTCGAGCGCTCGTCCCGGCGCGAGGCCAGTGACCTCGGCGACCAGCGTGCCGTTGGGGTTGCCGCTCCACATCGGTCGGTCGCCGTAGCGGTGATCCCAGTCGGCTTGGTTGGCCGAGGGGCGAGCAGCCGCCTCGAGATCTTCCTGGGCAAGGAGGGCGCTGATCATTCCACCCGCCCAACTGCCGGCGGCGGCCGCCTGGAGCACTTGCTGGCTGGGGTCGGTGAGGTTGCCGGCGGCAAAAACCCCGGGGACCGATGTTGACCCCATGGCATCGGTCTCTATGTGGTCTCCTAAGCCGCTGGGGTGTGGCACCGGCGTGAGGCCGAGCGAGGCGAAGGGATCGGCCCGGACCCGGAATCGAGTGCTGATCATGACGGTGTCAGCGTCGATGCGGGTGCGGTCAGCCAGCTCGACTGCGGTGAGGCGTCCGTCGGCGTCAGCCACCACTCGCTGGACGGGCCCATCCAGCACCCGAACGCCTGCGGCCCAAAATGGGTCCAGGCGGGCGTCGTCGCTGGCGACCCCATCGTGGAGCACCAGGGTGAGGCGATCGGTTAGCTGGCGAAGCATCACCGCCGGATGCAAGCCCATGGCGTGGGTGATGATCTGGACGACGCTTTGGTCACGAACTTCATAGCCGTGGCAGAACGGGCAGTGGATGACCGAGTCGCCCCAGTGTGGGGCCAAGCCCTCGATGTCGGGGAGGTCGTCGACCAGGCCGGTGGCAGCCACCACCTTGCGAGCAACGACGGTGTTTCCCCCGGCGAGATGCACCCGAAAGCCCGTGTCGGTGCGGGTCACGTCGACGGCGTGGCCGGTGACGATCTCACCGCCGTAGCTGCGAACTTCCTCCCGGCCTGCGGCGGTGAGTGCGCCGGGTGTCCGGCCCTCGTAGCCGAGGTAGCTGTGCATGTGAGCGGCGGGAGCGTTGCGAGGCTCCCCGGTGTCGACGACGATGACCGAACGGCGCTGGCGGCTGAGCTGGAGGGCGGCGGCGAGTCCGGCCGCTGACCCACCGATGATGGCGACATCGCAGTGCCGTTCGACAGTACGGGGCGTGTGGGTGCTCATGGTCCGAAGATACGTCCATGGATGACAACCGCAATGGGCATTGCAATATTCGCAAACCCTGGGAGAGAGGGATCGGTCCTCCGGGCGGCTCAGTCGCCCGCTTCGAACCCGCTGGCGTCAGCTGACTCGGCGGCCTTCACCCGGGCGAGCAGTTCCTGGAGGGTGGACCGGCCGCCGTCGAAGTCCCAGTTGACGGTGCTGGACATGTAGGCGTCGAGGGCGTCGTCGTTCACCGACTCATCGTCGAGCAGCGCTTGGGCATCTGACTCGAACTGATCGAGGTGCGATCGCTGCAACGAACCGACCATCTGGGCGACCTCTTCGTCGAGGCTGAAGTCGCCCGGAAAGTAGCTGGCCAGCATCTGGTGAAGGTCGGGAAAGCGGTCGCTCAACGACTCGGACACGTCTGCCTCCTGGTGACGATCAATCGGGGTACGAAGTGATGATGACGAAGCGCAACGCAGAATTGGCCGGCGGCCTCTGCAGGATGACCTTGACCTGAGCCCCTGGCCTGGTTGCGGCCGCGCCCCGTTGGAGCACCTCGCCGCCCTCGGTTGCGGGCCCCTCGACCGTGAGCCGCGGAAGACCTTGCGGGTTGGCAAGCCAGGCATCGATCTCGGCCTTCTTGGCGCTGAGGACGGCACTGATGTTCTTTTCGGCTTCGGCGGTGTTCTTGAACGTCGAGGCTCGTTGCAGATGGGGCTCGTCGGTCAGGCGCTGCGTGAGCTGGGCTTGAGTGCGGCCGACATGCTTGGCAACGGTGTGGCCGACACCTTCGTGGGCCTGAATCGCACCACCCGGTATGACGGCGGGCTTCGGAGCGGTGGCGGCTGGCGGGTTGGTGTTCTTGGCGGCCATCGCCGCCCAAGTCATCCCGGGGGCCGCGGGCTGTGGTGCGGCCGCCGCCACCGGGGCCGCCGGTTGTGGTGCGGCCGCCGCTACTGGGGCTGGAGCAGGAGCGGCGACGGGTTGCGGTGCCTGCTGCACAGCAGCCGGCTGCGCGGGGGCGGGCGCTTCCTGTTGCGGCGGGGCCGGAGCGGCTTGCTGTGCCGGGGCTGGAGCGGCTGCTTGGTTGCTTGGCGCGGCGTCTTGTCGCCGGGCTGCGGCGGCTTTCTTGCGTCTCTGGTTTCGGTTGTTCGCAGGCATGGCACTCCATGGCGCCGAAGCCGCCGTCGACTTCAGCGGTGACCTTAACTTGCCTGGGTCCCGGCTGGGATCTGTGAACATCTGGCCGGTCGGCGTGAACGGATGCTAGGGATGGGGCCCAACTTGAACGGGGAGGGTTCGATTTGAAGCTGGGCCGTTGGTGGCTGCGAGGACTGGCAGGCCTCATGGTGGTCGTGGTCCTGGGAGCAAGCGCGTGCGGCAACAGCGAGGAGCCACGCGGCTCGATCACCGTGTCGGCCGCCGCTTCCCTTCGCGGGGCCTTCACCGAGATCGGTGAGGCCTTCACCGCCGCCAATCCCGATACCAAGGTGGTCTTCAACTTCGATTCGTCGGCGAGCCTGGCAACCCAGATCCTCGAAGGTGCCCCGGCCAGCGTCTTTGCCTCGGCCGACAACGACAACATGGCCCGCCTCATGTACCTGGAGGCGGTGTCCTCCGATGTCGAGGTCTTCGCTCTCAATCAGATGGTGATCGTGACCAAGCCCGGAAACCCTGAGGGGATCGCCGGTCTGTCCGACCTCGCCTCGGTCGGTGTCGTTTCGCTCTGCGGTCAGCAGGTGCCCTGTGGTCGCTACGCCGCCGACGTGTTGGCCAACGCCGGTGTCGCCATCGACGAGTCGAACGTCACCAGGGGCCAGAACGCCACCGCGACTCTGGCCGCCGTCACTCAGGGCGATGCCGTGGCCGGGATCGTCTATGGCACCGACGCGGTGGCGGCCGGCGACTCCGTGGAGGTCATCGAGCTGCCGGCGGGGGTGAACGTCACCGCCGCCTACACCATCAGCGTCGTCTCCTCGGCGGGGAATGAAGCAGGGGCCCGAGCCTTCATCGACTTCCTGCAGAGCGACCAGGGACAATCCACCCTGGTTCGGCACGGATTCCTGCCCCGATGACATCCATCCGGCACCGGACACCGGTCGTCGTCTTGGTCGCAGCGGCGGTCGCGGCTGCCTTCTTCCTGCTTCCCTTGGTGGGGATCCTCCAGCGGGCCAACTGGTCGACGCTGTGGGGCGACCTCACCAGCGCCCAGTCGTTGCAGGCTCTGCGGTTGTCGCTGGTGACCTCGGTGTCGGCCACCGCGCTGGCGATCCTCTTCGGTACCCCCCTCGCCTGGGTCCTCGCCCGGGTCGAGCTGCCGGGGCGGTCACTGTTGCGCGGCCTGGTCCTGCTTCCGATGGTGCTGCCACCGGTGGTGGGGGGTGTGGCCCTGCTGTCGGCGTTCAGCCTCCGTAGCCCCATCGGCGGCTGGCTGCACTCGACCTTCGGCCTTCAGCTCACCTTCACGTTGTGGGGGGCGGTCATGGCCGCGACCTTCGTGGCGCTGCCGTTCTATGTGCTGACCGTCGAGGCAGCGCTACGGGGTATGGACCAACGGTACGAAGATGCCGCCGCCGGTCTGGGAGCGAACCGCTTCACCGTGTTCCGCCGGGTGACCCTCCCTCTCATCGGTCCGTCGGTGTTTGCGGGGTCGGTTCTGGCCTGGGCGCGGGCCCTCGGCGAGTTCGGCGCCACCATCACCTTCGCCGGCAACGTCGCCGGTCGGACCCGGACCCTTCCACTGGCGGTGTACCTGGAGCTCGAGACGAACCGCGATGCAGCCATTGCGCTCAGCCTGGCGCTGTTGGCGGTGACATTGGCGGTCCTGGTGACCTTGCGCGACCGGTGGGTGAACCCAACATGACGGCCGAAGGGTCTGGTGATCTGCAGATCGATCTGAGGCTGCTACTCGGTGACCTCGATCTGGAGGTCGATCTGACCGCACCCGCGGGAGCGGTCACCGCCGTCCTCGGCCCCAATGGTGCGGGTAAGAGCACCCTGTTGCGGGCCGTAGCCGGTCACCTCCGCATCGATGGTGGCTCGATCGCCCTTGGATCCACGATCCTCGACGCCCCACCTGGGCAGTTCGTGCCCCCGGAGAAGCGGCGGCTGGGCAGCGTCGCTCAGGACTACCTGTTGTTTCCCCACCTGAGCGTGGTCGACAACGTGGCCTTCGGCCTCCGGTCCCGCGGGATCGCCCGATCCGAGGCGCACGCGCAGGCCCTCGGCCAGCTCGACCGGTTCGGGTTGGTCGACCACGCCCGGATGAAGCCGGCCAGCCTGTCGGGTGGCCAAGCCCAGCGGGTGGCGTTGGCTCGCGCGCTGGTGATCGATCCTCGGGCCCTCTTGCTCGACGAACCCCTGGCTGCGCTCGACGCGGAGACCCGAATCGAGATTCGTCGCGACCTGCGCCAGTACCTGGCCGAGTTCGCCGGTCCCACGCTGCTCGTGACCCACGACCCGGTCGACGCGCTCGCCCTGGCCGACCACGTGGCCATCATCGAGGCGGGTCGCATCACCCAGACCGGGACCATTGCCGAGGTCACCCGCCGGCCCCGAAGCCTCTATGTAGCGAGCCTCATCGGCACCAATCTCATCCACGGGGACGCCAACGGAACGACGGTGACCACCGGTGCCGGGTTGGCGGTCACCACCGCGGAGGCGCACCAGGGGGCGGTGCTGGCCACCATCGCTCCTGCGGCCATTGCCCTGCACCGACGCCCGCCCGAGGGCAGCCCCCGCAACCGTTGGGAGACCACGGTGGCGAACCTCGACCTGCTGGGCGACCGGGTCCGGGTGCGCTTGGCTGCACCGGTCGATCTCGTGGCCGAGATCACCACCGCCGCCGCGGGCGAACTCGACCTCCGCGAAGGCGACCCGGTTTGGGCCTCGGTCAAAGCCACCGAGGTCATCACCTACCCCGCCTGAACGGCGAAGGCGACCTCGGCCCCAAGTCGGCGCCGATTCGACACCGATTCGGCGCGGTTCGTTAGTCGCAGGATCCGATCGCTGAGCGATCGGATCCTGCGATTAGGGGCCGAGAGGGCGGGAGGACCGATTCGACGTCGATTCGGTGCGAAGTGGAATCGGGCGTCGGGGTGGTTAGTAGATGGCGGCGGCGATCACCTTGGCGTCGTACAGCTCGACGTTCACCCGGTCATCGCGCAGATCCATGGTGGCCATGAAGCACTCGCCTTCGGGGCCGTCGTCGCCCGGGGTGAACTCGCCCACCAGGCGCACGGTGAGCCCCTCGTCCGCGGCGCGGTCCTCGGCCTCGGCCAGGGTCAGCCCCACGTACTCGGGGAGCAGGTCCTCGTTGTCGTCGATGCACTGCGAATCAGGAACCTGGTCGTTCCCACCCGCGGCGGGGGTGACCACGTCGACGTCGTCGTCGCCACAGGCTGCCAGGGCCAGAGCGAGAGCCAGGATGATGAAGGTCAGTTTGCGAGTCATGGTCCTGAGACGGTCCCGCGCCGATCCTGGTTCCCGGCCGTGTAGATCCCGCCGGCGGCGTGGGCCGAACCCGTTTGGCGAGTCGTCACTCGGGTAGGCGGCCCGTACGCTCCAAGGAGGACAAATGTCTGACAACACCAGGACTGATCAGCAGCAGCCACAACCGGGCCGCGACACGCCGACGGGAACCGATCCCGACGCCAGGTACGAGCAGCCCGGATACGAGGACAAGTCCATGGGTCAGGCCGTCAACCAGGACGAAGAGCTGGTCGACGAGCTGCTCGAGGAGACCGACGGCGACATGGAAGAAGCCGAACGGCGCTTCAACGAGGAATCAGCCGGAGCCCCCGCCCTTGATCGCCAGGCCGACTGAAGCGGGCACCGGCTCGACCTGACGGTCATCGTGTCGGGTGAGGGTCACCACCTTCCCCCGGCGCTCAGCGACCATGGCGAAGTCGTAGCGGTCGACCTCGGCGCATGCCGCCACATCGGCGTGGTGAGCCGCCAGGTCGGCCGCTGTTCGTTCCCGGGTCCAGAACGCGATGTGCTCATCGGCGGTATCCAGGATCTTGGATCTGGTGTCGGCGTCGTCGACCGGTTGGCCTTCCACCAGGCGCTTGATGTGTTCGGCGCAGACCCGATCCTCGGTGGTGGAAGCGCCGGTGCACACCAGCGCCACCGGCGCCATGGTGGCGGCGAGGCGAGCGGTGGCCGACGCGTTCACCGCCGCCCCCGCCAACACCAGAGGTGATGCCGTCCAGGCCAGGCCCCGCGTGCCGTTCGATGTCCGTTGCACCATCACCCGACCGGTCAGGTCGAGACCCATCAGGTCGATCGGTGAGTTCCCGAAGTCGAAGCCGTCGGGGCGATGCCCTCGCTCTTCGCCCATGAGCAGCGATCCGGGGATGGCGGCCCGAAGGGCCCGTGCCTCGTCGAGGCCCTCGACGCAGTGGATCTCATCGACGCCGGCGTCGACCGCGGCCGCGGCCGTGGTGAACGCCCGGATGACATCGATCACGACCACTGCGCCCGGATGGTCGGCGCGCTGGAGTTCGTGGATCGTGCAGAGCTCGACAGCCATGGGGATCAGCCTGGCACGGACCGCCGAGTCGGTGAGAAGCCGGCGTTCAGTAGATGGCGGCGGCCACCACCATGTCGGCGACGATCTCGATGTTGACCCGATCGGTGCGGTAGTCCTCGGTGACGGCGAAGCACTCGCCGTCGCGGCCGACCTCTCGCACGGTCAGACCCTGATCCTCGGCCATCGCCTCGGCTTGCTCGACGGGGATTCCCTGAAAGTCCGGGAGTCGTTCGTTCGGGCCGAGACACACCGGCTCGGGCATCTCGTCACCCGCCCCGCCTGGGCTTGGCTCATTGGTCTCGGTGCCGCCGCCGGCGCCCGGTGTGGCGACCTCGGTCTGGTCGTCACCGCAGGCTCCCAGCGCGAGGGCCAATGCCAACAGCAGCATGCTCATTCGCTTGGTCATGGCCGTTGAGACGACCATTCGCCGCCGCTGGTTCCCGGCGAGCCGTTGATCGGGTCGACGGGTTCAAGGATTGGTCAGCTCACCCCGGACGACCTTGCCCATGGCGTTGCGGGGGAGGGCATCGACCCGGTAGACGATGCGGGGCCGCTTGTAGGCCACCAACTGGTCGGCCACCGCGGCCACCGCCGAATCGACATCGAATCCGTCCGGAGCTTCGATGAACGCGGTGACGACCTCGCCCCACTCGTCAGACGGAGTGCCGACCACCGCCACGTCGATCACCCCGGGCTGGGTGCGCAGCAGGTCCTCGATCTCGCGGGGATAGACGTTGTAGCCGCCGGAGATGATCAGCTCCTTGGCCCGGCCAACGATCGAGAGGTAGCCGTCGGCGTCGACCTCGCCGATGTCGCCGGTTCGGAACCAGCCGTCGGCGGTGAAGGACTCCGCGGTGGCGTCGGGCCGCTCGAAGTAGCCCGAAAACACGTTCGGCCCCCGGACCTCGATCTCGCCGGTGTCGGCGGCCAGGCGCAAGTCGACCCCTGGAAACGGAAACCCGACCGCGCCCGCTCGACGTTCGTCGTCGTAGGGGTTGGACACCAGCATCACGGTTTCGGTCATGCCGTAGCGCTCGAGGATGCGCTGGCCGCACGTTTGTTCGATCCGGCGATGCATCTCGGGGCTGAGCGGGGCCGACCCCGAAACGCACAGCCGCAGGTTGGCCAGCCGCTCGGCACCCTCGGCCTCGGCGAGGCGGGTGTACATGGTCGGCACGCCGAAGAACATGGTGGCGCCACTCGCCGATTCGTTGAGCACAGAATCGACGTCGAATCGGTCCTGGAGGATCGCCGAGGAGCCGGCGAGCAGGGTTCCGTGGATGCCGACACCCAGGCCGTGCATGTGGAACAGGGGCAGGCAGAGGATCAGACGGTCGTCGGCGGTCCACCGCCAGGCGATCAGGATGGCCTCGGCGCTGGCCAGCAGATTGCCGTGGGAAAGCAACGCCCCCTTGGGTCGCCCCGTGGTCCCCGAGGTGTAAGGCAACAGCGCTGGGTCATCCGATGTCACGGCGTCGAGGACCGGCACCGGCCCGTCGGGCAGGTCGACCTCGACCCCGGCGACCACCCCGACCTCCAGTTCCTGTAACCAGCCGGCCATATCGGTGCGGTCGACCAGCGCCCCCCGGGGTCGGGAATCCTCGACGATCACCTCGATCTCGCGTTCGGAGTACGCCGAGTTGACCGGCACCACCACCAGGCCCATCCGCAGGCACGCCACATGGGCCACCACCAGCGCCACCGACGACGACCCCGACACCACGACCCGATCGCCCGGGGCCAAGCCAGCCGCAGCCAGACGACCGGCTACCTCCTCGGTGCGGGCGGCCATTTCGGCACCGGTCACCCACCTGCCGTCGATGTCGCGCAGCACCGCCCGGTCCGGCGTCGTCCGCCAGTTCGTGGCCCAAGCCGCAGGCAGGCTGGTGCGGGCGAGCAGGTCGACCGACCCGGGGTCGACTCCGGACGGCAGGTGACGGGACCAGGGTGCGGGGGAGGTCATGGCTCCATATTGCTGGGCGGCGCACATGGGCCCGGCCATGCGTAGACCCATGACTCTGTATCTAACCTGGCCAGGGTGACGATCACCGCGGCCGACCGCGTCGAGACCCCGACCGGGGACGCTCCTGTCGCTGGCGCCGCGCTCCCCGACGACACCTCGTCCCAGCAACCAGGCTGGGTGCGGCGGATGTGGCCGTTCCTGCGCCCGCACTGGCGCGACCTGGCGCTGGTGTTCGGTGCTGCCCTGGCCTCGACGGGTATCACCGCCGCGTTGCCGCTGCTCACCCGCACGATCGTCGACGACGCCATCATGGAGCCGACCCGGGCCATCGGGCCGCTTCTCGTTCTGCTAGCGGGCGCCGGTCTGGTGCGCTTCGCCATCAGCTTCCTGCGCCGGTGGGGAGCGGGCAAGGTCGGCATCAACCTGGAGTTCGACCTCCGCAACGCCATCTACGACCACCTGCACCGCCTCGACTTCGCCCGCCACGACGAGATGCAGGCCGGCCAGCTGGTATCGCGGGCCAACACCGACGTCCGCATCGTCCAGGGCCTGTTCGGTTACCTCCCGGCGCTGTCGGGAACTGTGGTGCTGTTCTTCCTGTCGCTCGGGGTGATGCTCACCCTCTCGCCGATGCTCACCGTGGTCGCCCTGGTCATGGTGCCGTTGCTGTTGGGCCTCGCCTTCCGGCTGCGGCGGGTGGTCTACCCGTCGAGTTGGGACGCCCAACAGCGCGCCGCCGAGATGACCACCGTTGTCGAAGAAGCCACCAGCGGGGTGCGGGTGGTCAAGGCCTTCGGCCAGGAGGAACGCGAGCTCGATCGTCTCACCGAGCGAGCGGTCTCGCTGTTCGGGGCTCGGATGCGCAACACCCGCCTGTCGGCGCGCCGACAGGCGACGATGCAGATCGTCCCCAGCCTCGGCCAAGCGGCCATCCTCGCCCTCGGCGGATGGCTGGTCCTCGACGGCGACCTCACCCTGGGGACCTTCCTGGCCTTCCAGCAGTACCTCGTCCAACTCGTCGGCCCCGCCCGCATGGTCTCGGGCATGTTGGTCATGGCCCAGAACGCGAGGGCCGGAGCCGAGCGGATCTTCGAGCTGCTCGACTCCACCCCCGACGTCCAGGAGCGGCCCGACGCCGTCGAACTCGTGCAAGTGCAGGGGCACGTGAAGTTCGAGGACGTGAGCTTCGGTTACCTGCGTTCAGAGCCGGTGGTCTCGGGTCTCGACCTGGAGCTGGCCGCGGGCGAGACCGTGGCGGTGGTGGGGCCCTCGGGGTCGGGGAAGTCGACCGTGTCGCTGCTGTTGCCTCGCTTCTACGACGTCCACCACGGTCGCATCACCATCGACGGCCACGACATCCGCGACGCCACTCTCGAGTCGCTCCGCCGCCAAATCGGGGTGGTGTTCGAGGATTCGTTCCTCTTTTCGGATTCGGTGCGGGCCAACATCGCCCTGGGCCGACCCGACGCCACCGACGCCGAGGTTCAGGCGGCGGCGGCCGCCGCGGAAGCCCACGAGTTCATCACCGATCTGCCCGACGGCTACGACACCGTGGTGGGCGAACGGGGGCTCACCCTGTCGGGGGGTCAACGCCAGCGCATCGCCTTGGCTCGCGCCCTGCTCACCGACCCGCGCATCCTGGTGCTCGACGACGCCACGTCCTCGATCGATGTGCGCCTCGAAGATGAGATCCATCAGACCCTGCGCCGCATCATGGCGGGCCGGACCACTCTGCTGATCGCCCACCGCCGATCGACCCTCAACCTGGCATCGCGCATCGTGGTGGTCGACCAGGGAAGAGTCATCGACACCGGCTCCGAGGCCGAGTTGTTGGAGCGCTGCGAGCTGTTCCGCCACCTGTTGGCCGGGCCCGACGACAACATCGACGCGGTGGCCGTCCCGCCCGACGAGGCCGACCAGGCCTTGGGCGGCGGATTGCTTTCGAGCGACACCGGGGCAGACCCCGATGCCGGGGTCGCCGGGATCACCCCGTCGGCGTGGGAGCCACCCGCCGAGGGCGACACCACCATCGAGGCCGCCCGCCGGGCCGCCTATGCCGGGATCCGCCAGACGGCGGCCGCGGGCGGGGGAGGGGGCGGTCGCTTCGGAGGCATGGGCATGGCCGGAGCGCGGCTGGCGGCCCCACCGACCCCCGAGTTGTTCGAGGCCATCGAGGCGCTGCCGCCGGTGCGCGACGTGCCATCGGTAGACCTCGCTGCTGAGCGCCGCCCGCACTCGACCTTCGGTTTCGTCGAGTTCCTCCGTCCGCAACGCGCCGCCATCGCGGTGGCCCTGCTCTTGGTGAGCCTCGACGCCGTCGCCGGCCTGGCCGGTCCCTACATCGTGCGCCTCGGCGTCGACCACGGCATCATCCGCGAGGACCTCGGCGCGCTCTGGACCTACTCGTTGGTGTTCGTGGGTGTGGTGGCAATCCACCGGGTCCTGGCGTGGGTGGTCGCGGTCTACACCGGTCGCATCGGCCAGCACCTGCTCCTGCGCCTGAGGGTGCGGATCTTCGCCCACCTCCAGCGCCTCGGTCTCGACTTCTACGACCGCGAGATGGTGGGCCGGGTGATGACCCGCATGACCTCCGACATCGAGGCGCTGCAGTCACTGCTGCAGTCGGGCTTCATCTCGGCCTTGGTACAGGCGGTGACCTTTGTCGGGGTGCTCACCATCTTGTTCACCATGAACATCCAGCTGGCGTTGGTGGTGATGGGGGTGGTGCCTCCGCTGGTGGTGGCGACCCTGGTGTTCAGGCGGCGCTCCACCAGTGCCTATGACCGGGTGCGCGACCGCATCGCCAGCGTCAACGCCAACTTCCAGGAGTCGGTGTCGGGGGTGCGAGTCACCCAGGCCTACGCCCAGGAACGGGCCAACATGGGCCGGTTCCGTGAGGTCGCCACCCAGCACCGGTCGGCCCGCATGGAGGGCAACGTCGTCAGCTCCACCTTCTTCCCCTTCGTGGAGCTCATGTCGGTGGGCGCCACCATCGGCGTCTTCTGGGTGGGGGCCGGGTACATAGACGAGGGAACGCTCACCCCGGGCGCTCTCATCGCCTTCACCCTCTACATCTCCACCGTCTTCGGACCGGTGCAGCAGCTTTCGCAGGTGCTCGACAGCTACCAGCAGGGCAAGGCGGCCGCCAAGAAGCTGCGCGAACTGTTGGCCGTGCCGGTCAGCACCCCCGAGCCTGACCATCCGGTCACGTTGCCCGAGCTGAGAGGGGAGATCGCCTTCGAGCGGGTCACCTTCGCCTACCAACGTTCCACCGAACCGGCCCTGCGCGACCTCGACTTCACCATCGAAGCGGGCGAGACGGTGGCGCTGGTGGGCCAGACCGGGGCCGGCAAGTCGACGGTGGTGAAGCTCGTGGCCCGGCTCTATGACCCTGTCGACGGTCGCATCCTGATCGACGGTGTGCCGCTCACCGATCTCGACCTGGGGGCCTACCGCCAGCGCCTCGGCTATGTCCCCCAAGAGGCGTTCCTGTTCACCGGCTCGATCCGCGACAACATTGCCTACGCCCGATCTGACGCCACCGACGCCGAGGTCGAGGCGGCCGCCCGGGCCGTTGGCGCCCACGACTTCATCGCCCGGCTGCC
>CAZEFG010000016.1:0-19101 GCA_964511355.1 uncultured Iamiaceae bacterium | reverse complement strand
ATCTTCGACTTCATCATGCGGCGTCGCATCGACGTCTCCCTCGGTGGTGGGCGCCTCAGTGGGTCGCCCCCGGATGTGGTCCGCCCATTTTGCCACGATTCGGACCAAACGCGACAAGTCGCGGACCGCGAAATGGCACCGGCCGAAAAACAGCGCTACTCGCAGGATCGGAGCGCCAAGCGATCGGATCCTGCGAGTAGCGGTAGTCGAGCTGGCCTCAGCGGCCAGAACTAGCGGTTGTTTCTAGGAACGAAGCCAGACCTGCGAGAAGTGCATGTGACCGCCGGGGGTCTGGTTGCCGGGGTTACCGCTTGGCATCACCCAGTCGACCAGGCCCTGCACGTCGTCACGCCAGCCCACCAGGGCGGGGGTGGCGATGCTCCAGGTCATGGTGGCGTTCTCGTTGTTGATCCGGTTGATGGTCTCCACCGCGGCATAGCGGGTGTCGAAGTCGGTGCTGGTGCGCAGGACCTCGAGCGCCTCGTCGATTTCGGGGTGGCTGAAGTTGGTGAAGTTCAACATGTTGGTCTCGGGATCAGCGAACCACGAGCGCAGGGTCGTATAGGGGTCGCCCTCACCACCGCTGGCTCGCCAGCAGTTGATCATGAAGTTGCCCCTCAGAGGTGGGTCCGAATCGATCGAGCCCAGGGCGTTCTGCACGAGCTCGGGCTGCTCGACCTGCTCCAAGGTCACGGTGACCCCGAGATCGCCCCACATCTGCTGGTAGTACTGACCGATCTCGATGAGGCTCGGGTCGGGAGGACACGAGTAGGTGACATCGATCGGCGACCCTGGTGCCCGTCCGTCGGAGCGCTCGGGGTCGTTCTTGTAGTCCTCGATGAGGCCGCGAGCGATGTCGAGGCTCTCGGGGGTGACGCCGTCGTTGGCGAAGTAGGCCTGACCGGCGACCTCGGAGTACCACGGGCTGTCGGGGCTGAAGAACCCGTTGGTGCGGGGCACGAGCCCGTCGTCGCCGAGGATGACGGCTACGTCGTCACCGTCGGAGGCCCGGATGAGAGCCTCGCGAACTCGGATGTCGTCAACCGGGGGCTCCAAGATGTTGAAGATCGAGCTGCCGGATTGGTTACCTACGAACACATAGGCCATGTAGTCACGCTCTTCGACCAGCTTGAGAGCGAGCTTGGCGGTGCTGCCTCGCAGGGTGACCATCACCTGGACGGAGTCGGCGGCCAAGCTCTGGTAGCGGCTCTCTTCGTCGGGGATGGGCCGGAACTCGACCTCGTCGAGGTAAGGCAGCTTGTTGCCGTCGCCGTCGGTGCGCCAGTAGTTGGGGTTGCGCTCCACGACGAGGCGATCGTCGCGGGTCCACTGCTTGAACATGAACGGGCCGGTACCGACCGGGTTCTCGCCGAGTGCGTCTGCCCCGAGTTCCTCGTAGGCCTCCTGGGAGATCGGCCAGCCGAGGGGGTTTCGGAGACGGTCGGGGAAGGCGGCATTGGCTTCGTTGAGCTTGTAGACGATGGTGTAGTCGTCGACGATCTCGACTGCGTCGATCATCGAGGTGTCGGTCGTCGAGGAAGCAACGTCATGAAGGGTTTGGTAGTTCCACAGGAGAACCTCGGCGTTGAGGTCCGAGCCGTCGTGGAACTTGACGCCTTCTCGCACCTTGAGGGTCCACTCGGTGAGGTCGGAGTTTGGCTCCAGTGACTCGGCGAGGTAGGGCTCGACCACGCCGTCCCCGTTGATGTGAACGAGGGGGTCGAATATGGCAAGCCCGATCGAGCTGCCCGACGGCACGACGACGTTGCTGGAGCCGGGGAGCCAGTTGGTGGTCTCGCCCTCGATGCCGACGATGATGCGCCCGCCGTACTGGGGGCCCTCGCCGGTGTCGGCCGGCTCGTCGTCGTTGCCGCCGATGAGGTTGCGGGGCGGCTCGGTCGATCCAGTGGCGGAGTCGCCGGAGTCGCCGCTGCCGCAGGCGGCGCTTATCAGGGTGAAGGCGAGGAGGGTGGCAAGGACTTTCCACCAACTGCGCCGCAGCTTGTTCATCGAGTTCCCCCATGTCGAGGTATAGGTTGGTTGTTCATTTGTGAACCCCGCCGCGCAGGCGGCGAGTGTCTATCGGCCGGGCCAACGCTGAGTTGACAACTTCTCGCCGACGGCCAGTGGTTGGATGATGGCGGTAAGTGGCCGCCGGGGTCCAACCCGGGTGTCAACTCACCGTCGCGTCAGTCGTCGTCATCGCTGCCGGCGGGCACGACCACTACCGGACAGTGAGCGTGGCTGGCGCACTGATGGCTGACCGAACCAAGCAGTAGGCCCCGGAAACCGCCGAATCCACGTGAGCCGACGACCAACAGGTCGGCCTCGCGGGAACGTTCGATGAGCACTGGTGCGGCGGCTCCATGGACCACAACCTGGTTCACCACCACCTCGGCGGTGTGGCCGTCGAGTGCGGCCCTCTCCTGGGTGACCGCCTCGTCGAGGGCTGCCTCGGCTGACTCGGACAGGTCGAGCACCGGGGGCGCCACCGCAACGCCCGTATAGGCGTAAGGGGGCGCCTGCCACGTGGCCACGGCGTCGACTTCGGCCCCCCGCAGGGCGGCTTCCTCCAGGGCAAACCGCAGCGCGGCGCGGCTGCCCTCTGAGCCGTCGACCCCGACCACGATCCGGCCGGTCCTGGTGCTGCCCATGTCAGCTGGCTCCCTGGCGAGCCTGTTCCATCAAACCGTTGACCTCGTCGATGGTGAGCTGGCCGGTGGTTTGGGTGACCACGTTGCCGTCGCCATCGACAACGACCCAGTAGGGGTAGGCGCTGAGACCAAATGCGGTGGCGACGCTGTTGGTGCTGCTGTCGAGAAGGGTGGGAACTTCCCAGTTCTCGCGTTCGAACCAGCGGGTGGGCGGATAGTTGACGCCCTGGGGGTTCACACCGGTGCTCACCGCCACGAACTCGACATCGTCGGGCGCGCCGCCGTCGTTGTACCAACTACTGACCACCGGGACCTCAGCTCGACAGGCGGGGCACCAGTGGGTGAAGAAGCCGATTACCCGGGGTGTTCCGTCGTTGGTGATCGAAATCTCGCCGCCGCCAAGGGCGGTGCCGGTGACCTCGGGGGCCGGCATGCCGACCGCCTGGCTCACGCCGTCGGGCGGAAGCTCAGGCACGGCTCCGGTGACGGTGACCTCGCCCACCTGGGGTGCGCTGCTGGTGTTCTCCTCCTGGGCCAGAGCCACCGCAAGTATCGCCGCCAGGCCGATGACGATCACCACCCCGACCACGATCCAGACCGTCTGGGAGCTCTTGTTGGCGCGCTGGGCCTGGGCTACAGCCGAAGAACGGGCTCGGGGAGCTCGGGGCGATGACATGGCAGGGAATCCTCTTGGGTGGCAGGGGGCAGAAGCGATGCAGGCGAATGAAGCGCTGGTCAGGCGACCATCGCGGTGGGCGAAGCAGCCTCAGGATCGAGATCGCCGTCGCCCCGCGGGCGTGCGATCGATAGTAGGGCGATGATGGCGGCGAAGCCGGTCAGGGCCATGAACGCCAGGGATACGAAACCGAAGACCTCGAACCACCGCTCGGTGCAGGGAACGTCGACCGAGCAGACGCTCGACTGCTCAGGAAACAGCTCTAGCTGGTAGTGGTAGATGGACACACACGCCCCGAGCAGTGCGATGGGAATGGCGATCAGCTTGACCTTGAACCAGCCCACGGCCGCAGCTATTCCGAGCCCTATGGCGAGGGGGTACATGGCGGCCCGCTGGTACCAGCACAAGATGCACGGCGTGAAGTTGGCGACCTCGGAGTAGTAGAGGCTCCCGGCGGTGCTCACCGCCGCCACCAGGAAGGCCAGCCACAACGCGATGGGGCGCAGATCGTCGATGGCCGCGGCGACGGCACCATGGGGTGCCTTCCGAGCAATGACGACACCGATGGCAATGGCGATCGCCCCTGCCCCCGCAATCAAGCTCAAGAAGGCAAAGAACAGGTTGGCGGTCTGGACGTTCATCGTCGCTGATCGTGCCACGTCGGGCGCCCTTGGCGCATGGCGCCCGAATACGGGCGGGTCATCACGTTGTGCCGCTGGTCTCGGTACGGCCCCCCTGCAGGGCGTGCCTACCATGAATCTCCATGGCCCAGCCGCAGGTTGATCTCTCCGATCCCCTGGCATCGGTGCTGTTCGATTCGTCACCCGACGGCATCGTCATCGCCGACCCGTCAGGGCGAATCGTGCTGGCCAACCGTGGGGCGCACGAGATGCTCGGCTACCAGCAAGGCGAGCTCGTCGCTCTTGGCATCGAAGACCTGGTGCCCAGCCGCTACCGCGACAGCCACCACACCGACCGGGCCTCGTTTCACGCCGACCCCCACGCCCGGCCCATGGGGGTCGGGCTCGAACTCAGCGCGGTACGAGCCGACGGCAGCGAGTTTCCCGTCGAGATCAGCCTCAGCCCCCTTGAGTCCGACCGCGGTCAGTTGGTGATCGCCGCCATTCGCGACGTCACCGAGCGTTTGGCGTCCCAAGCCCATGCCCGTCGCATCCAACAGAGCCTCGACGCCATCAGCGACGGGGTGTTCATGTTCGACCCTGACACCCTGCGCTTCAGCTATGTGAACCAAGGGGCCATCGAGCAGGTGGGCCACACTCGTTCCGAACTGTTGGCGATGGGAGCCCTCGACCTATTGGTCGACTACGACGAAGCCACCTGGCGGGCCACCATCGAGCCGCTGCTCGACCGCTCGGTGGGCTCGCGGAGCGTCACCACGCGCCACCGTCACGCCGACGGCCACCTGGTGCCAGTCGAAGTGGTGGTGCAGTGCCCCGATCTGGGTCGGGGGCTTGAGCGCACCGTGGTGGCGCTGGTGCGAGACATCACCGAGCGACTCGAAACCGAGCGCCGGCTGCGGGAGGCTCACCAGGCGGTGCAGGTGCTCGAGGACCGGGAGCGAATCGCACGCGAGCTCCACGACACCGTGATTCAAAGGCTGTTCGCCACGGGCATGGCCGTCCAGGCCCTGTCGGCGCGGGTCCAGCCGAGCGATGTTGCCGAGCGGTTGCACGGGGTCGTCGACGACCTCGACACGACCATTCGCGACATACGCACCGCCATCTTCGGCCTCCAGGGCGGTGCTTTTGGCACGGGCGTCCGAGCCAAGGTGCTTGACGTCGTGCGCGAATCAGCAGGCCTGTTGGGGTTCGAACCAAGGGTGCATTTCATCGGTCCCGTCGATGCGGCGACGTCTTCGCTGGTGTCTGAGCATCTGCTGCCGACCGTGCGCGAGGCTCTGGCCAACGTGGCTCGCCACGCCAAGGCCCGCTCGGTCGAGGTGACCTTGTCGGCCGGTCGCGACCACTTGACCCTCGACATCTCCGACGACGGGATCGGCGTCGACCCAGCGACGGTGAGTGCACCGCCTGGGCCGTACTCCGGCCACGGTTTGGTCAACATGTCGGCCCGGGCCCGGGAGCTCGGCGGTACCTGTGAGCTGAGACCACGCCCCGCCGGTGGAGCCGAACTGATCTGGACGGTCCCCCTCGACGGCCCCGCCGAGGGCGTTGGTGAGCAAGACTGATCCCATGACGACCATCAGGGTGTTTCTGCTCGACGACCACGAGATCGTGCGTCGCGGTCTGCGTGAACTGCTCGAAGCGGCCGGCGACTTCGAGGTGGTGGGCGAGGCCGGAACCGCCGAAGAAGCGCTCAGCCGTATTCCCGCGACCCGGCCCCAGGTGGCGGTGCTCGACGTACGCCTGCCCGACGGCGACGGCGTGGAGGTTTGCCGCGAGGTGCGGTCGCGTAACCCCGAGATCGCTTGTCTGATGCTCACGTCATTCGCTGACGACGAAGCGCTGTTCGAGGCGATCATGGCCGGCGCCGCTGGCTATCTGCTCAAGCAGGTGCGCGGCAACGACCTGGTCGAAGCGATCCGTTCGGTTGCCGCGGGCCAGTCGCTCCTCGACCCCACGCTCACCCAGAAGGTGCTTGAACGCATCCGTACCGGGGTGGTCGAAGACGAGCGGCTCAGCCAGCTCACCGAGCAGGAGATGAAGATCTTCGAGTTGATCGGCGAGGGCCTCACCAACCGTCAGATCGCCGAACGGGTCCACCTGGCTGAAAAGACGGTGAAGAACTACGTGTCGAACCTGCTGATGAAGCTGGGTATGGACCGCCGCACCGAGGCTGCCGCCTTCGCCGCCCGCCTCGACGAGCGCCGCCAGCGCGGCCGCTAGTGAACGACCAGTACCGGCACCGGGGAGTGCTGCACGAGGTAGTAGCTCGTCGACCCGAGCACCACGCCGTCGGCTGATCCGATACCGCGGGTGCCGAGAACAACCAAGCCGGCACCGGTGCGCTCGATGAGCCTCAGCAGAACCAAACCGGGAGGGCCGTCCTCGCACACCGTTTGATGGGCCACCCCGGCCGCTCGCAACGGCTCCGCCCATTGCTCGACAGCCGCGTCGATGCGATCGCGGGAGTCCCGGCTGGGAAGATGCTCGCCGTCGACGGCGGTCAGCAGGCCGACTGCGTGCACCGCCACCACCTCGGCGTCCAAGGCGGTGGCGTAGGCCGCGGCGTGAGCGACGGCCCGGCTCGACATCTCGGAGCCATCGAGGCCCACCACGATGGTGCTCGGTGGGCTGGGCGCAGCGCTCGACATGGTCCGAGTCTGGCACCGGACCACCTCGATGTCACACCCCCTTGTCATGATGTGGATGCGGTCGCGATCTCCGCTTCTGGTCGCCTCGATACCCCCTGCAGTCGAGGAGACCTCCCATGCCCCAGCCAGCGTCATCCCAGCCAACACCGTCCCAGCCGGCACCGTCCCAGCCAGCACCGTCCCAGCCAACACCGTCCCAGCCAACACCGCCGGCCAGCACCGTCGTCGACCACTTGGTCGACCTCGTCGAGGTGCTCGACGCCGCCTTCAGCAGCCACGATGACGGGGTCATCGTCAAGGTTCGCGGTCTCGGCGACACCGGCTGCGACATCGATGCCATCTTGTTGCCGTCGCACGAGGTCTACGACGAGTTGCTCGGTGCCGAGTTTCCGCCCTACTGCGACGCGGCCGCGGTGGTGGTCAGAGGTCGAGCCCGATCCATGGGCGACGACATCCACGAGGTGGGCGACATCCTTGGCCCGGTTGGAGTCGTGTACGCCGTCAGCCGCGACGGCGCCTCGGCATCGTCGCTACGCATCGACGACGACGACCCGATGATCGTCACCGGGGGTGGCGACGAGTGTGTCGGGCGCCTGGCCGATGCGGTTCGGCGAGGCTTCGGGTTGCCCACCGCGAGCCCCGAACACGATGTAGCCGCGCTCGGCTGGCATGTCTGGCTCCACCGGATACACGTCAAAGCCGTCGAGGGCGAGACGATCACCACCGGGGTCATCGATGATCTGCGCCCGCAGGTGGCCTCGTCATGGTCCGAGCTGCGTCGCCAGTGCGTCCAGGGCGGCTTGCCCGAGGTGAATATCCATCCCGAACTCGCCGAATGGATGGACGACGGCATTTTCTCCCGGGCCTGCCTAGAGGCCTTCCCTGAGGTCCTCGATGTGATGATCGAGCTGGCCGAGTTGATCGACCGCGACGTATGGGAGCACCTGGTCGATGGGTTGGCCCGGGTCTACAGCTGAAAGCCGCCCACCAGTTACTGACAGTTGGTCCAGGGAGCTATCCTCGTCGCACCATCTCGCAAAGGAACTGCCGTGCCACCGACACGACCCATACCTGCTCCCACGCCCGAGACCCAACACTTCTGGGACGGCACCCGCGCCGGAGAGTTGCGCCTGCAGCGCTGCACCGACTGTGAGCACGCCTACTTCCCGCCGCGGCCGTTCTGTCCTGCCTGCTCCAGTCGGGCGGTCGAGGTGTTCGCTGCCAGCGGACGAGCCAAGCTCCACAGCTACGTCATCCACCACCGCGACGTCCCCGGGTTCACCGCGCCCTATGCCATCGCCGTGGCCGAACTCGAAGAGGGCCCGCGCATGATGACCAACATCGTGGGCTGCGAGCAGACCCCAGAGGCTCTGGTGCTCGACATGGATCTCGAGGTCGTCTTCGAGGCCGTATCCGACGACATCAGCCTGGCGCTGTTCCAGCCGGCGGCCGACGCGAACAACGAGGTGTCCTCATGAAGCCGAAGACGGTGGCAGTGGTCGGCGCAGCCGAGACCACCCAGTTGGGTCGCATCCCCGACACCTCCCAGATCATGTTGCACGCCGACGCAGCGCTCAACGCCATGTCCGATGCGGGCCTCACTGCCCGCGACATCGACGGGGTGGCCACCGCCGGCGAGTCGCCGGTCGCGCTGGCCCACTACCTGGGGATCGTCCCGAAGTGGGTCGACGGCACCGCGGTCGGCGGGTGCTCGTTCATGCTGCACGTGCGCCACGCGGCGGCCGCCATCAACGAAGGGCTGGCCGAGACGATTCTGATCACTCATGGCGAAAGCGGTCGCTCCCGGGTTGGCGTGGCCGGATGGTCAATGGCGCCCGCCAGCCTCAACGGTCAGTTCGAGATGCCGTTCGGACCCATGGGTCCCCCCACGCTGTTCACCATTCCATGGCTTCGCTATGCCAAGACCTACGGAGCGAGCAGCGAGGATCTCGCCAATGTCGCGGTCATCCAGCGCGAATGGGCCGCACTCAACCCCCGCGCCTCGTTCCGCGATCCGCTCACCGTCGACGATGTCCTCGAAGCCCGCATGATCGCCTGGCCGTTCACCAAACTCATGTGTTGCCTGGTCACCGATGGGGGCGGCGCACTCATCCTCACCTCGGCCGACCGTGCCAAGGACTTCCCCCACAAGCCGGTCTATGTGCTGGGTACCGGTGAAAGCTCCGAAACACCGATGGTCAGCCAGATGGACGATTTCACCACCTCGCGGGCCTTTCGGGTGGCGGGCACGCAGGCCTTTGCCGGCGCCGGCATCACCACCGACGACGTCGACCACCTCATGATCTACGACGCCTTCGCCCACCTCCCCATCTATGGCCTCGAAGACCTGGGGTTCGTCGGCAGGGGCGAAGCGCCAGCCTTCATCGCCGAACGCAACACCGCCATCGGGGGGAAGCTGCCACTCAACACCAACGGGGGCGGGCTCTCGTACATGCACTCAGGTATGTACGGCATGTACGCGCTGCAAGAGTCGGTGCGTCAGATGCGCGGCATTGCTCCCGCCCAGGTCGAAGGGGCCGAGATCTCAGTCGCCCACGGAGTAGGCGGCATGTTCGCGGCCTCCGGGACGATCGTGCTCTCCAACGTCGCGCCCTGATTCTCCGCTATGACGCCCTTGGGGTGAAAACCTCGCGTCGGTCGCGAGGTCGTAGCCCCAAGGTTCAGGCCGTGACGGCGATACCGGGTGGGTCAGCCCGCGTCGGCGATGCGGGTGACTCTCGGCGCCGATGGCGCATAGGGAGGCACGCGTGGGTCGCGGCCGACTTCGACCGTCGCCGGCAGCGGAGCTGGGTCCGTGGAGTTGGCCACCGCTGCTGTGGCCATGGCCTGTATCCGGCGGCTGTGGTCGACCGGCAGGGCCAACTCGATCGGGGTGGTGTCGACCGAACGGCGGGCAGTCGACCACCGGCGTTCGGTGAGCACCCGAGCCAGGCGGGCGTCGCTCGACGCGTAGGCGTGGAGCGCCTCCTGGCTGAGCCCGTGGATCTGCTCGCGGTCGACTTCGATGACGTTGAGGCCCACGAAACGGGCGATCGACTTGAGCCCGCACGAGATGCGAAGAGCTGGTCCCACATCGGAGCGGTAAACCCGGAACGCATCGAGGTGGGCGTGATGGTGCCACGACGCCCGGTAGGCGCCGCGGTGACCGGGTAGGGCCCGTCCCCGAATCACGATGCGGGGGTCCTCCTCGAGATTTAGTCCGAGGTCCATGGTGTACATGGCGGCTCGGTCGGCGATGAAGGGAAGGTCGAAGGCGGCGCCGTTCCAGGTGGCGATGACCCCGGGGGGCAACTCCGCCAGGCGGGTGTCAAGCTCGGCGAGGAGCTCGGGTTCGGGGCCGGTGAAGAGCTCGTCGATCTCCTCGGAGGAGAGGGCGATGGCGAGGATGCGGGCAACCCCGGGGTCGAGACCATCGACCGAGGTGTCGGTCTCGATGTCGAGCCCATAAACCGGAGTGCGTCGTGCCATCTCCCCGACCACGCTATTGACACCGCCCGCGCGGGTGGGGGATACCACGCGCGCCGGTGCCCGCGCCAGTCGATCGCCGATCAACCACGGCCCGGACCTACAACCTCAGCGCGGCGAGGTTGGCGACCTCGCTGCGCTCACAGTGGGTGAGGCGCACGTGGCCGAACATGGCCTCGTCCTGGAAGGCGTCGATCAGCACGGCGATGGCGTTGTTGTGCTCGCTCAGATACGGAGCATCGATCTGGCTGGTATCTCCTGTGAACACCACCTTGGTGCCCTCGCTCACCCGGGTGAGAATGGTCTTGAGAGTGTGGGGTTCGAGGTTCTGGGCCTCGTCGACCAGCACGTAGGTGCCTTGCAGCGACCGGCCTCGCAGGTAGGTGACCGCCTCCATCGACAGCTTGTCGCGTGCGGTCATCTCCTCGAGCAGGTTGCGGGCATCGGCGTGGCTGTGCCGCTCCGTGAGCGCGACGAGGGCATCGGTCACCGCCGTCATCCACGGGTCGAGCTTCTCTTCGAGGCCACCGGGGAGGAACCCGAGCTCAGCCCGCCCCACCGGTACCACGGGCCGGTACACCGAGACCTTGTCGTAGAGGGGCCGCTCCATGACCTGGTCGAGCCCAGCGGCCAACGCCAACAAGGTCTTGCCGGTGCCGGCCATACCGTCGAGGGCCACCACCCGAACGTCGGGGTCGAGCAACAGGTCGAGGGCGAACTGTTGCTCCTTCGATCGCGGCCGCAGACCCCAGGCCTCGACCGACCGCACCAAGGGCACCAGCAGGTGGCCCTGGCGACGCACCATCGCCGATTGGCTACCGGCTCGCAGAATGGCGAACTGGTTGGCCGCCAGCTCGACCTCGTTGCCCTCGACATCGACCAACGTGTCGGCGTCGACGCCGTAGGAAGAGGCATAGATGGCGTCGACGGTGGGGCCGCTCACCTCGATGGTGGTCCAGCCGACGGGACGATCACGCTCGGGTCGGCCCCGGAGACGATGGTGCTCGCAGGCTTCGAGTCCGAGCTGGGCGGCCTTGATGCGCAGGGCGGCATCGTTGCTGACCACCCGCACCGGTCCCTTGCTGGCCTGGCCGAGGGCAGCGGCGAGCAGCCGGTTGTCGGGCTTGTCGGGGTCGAGGCCCTTCGCCGCGATCTGGTCGAGATGCAATCCGTTGGTCTCGATCCGCACGGTTCCCCCGCCGGGGACGGCGACAGCCTGACGGATGTCGCCGCCGTTGCCCGTACGCAGATCCTCGACTATGCGGATCACTGCCCTCGCCGCCCGACCCACGTCGTCGAGCCGGGTCTTGTGCTGGTCGAGCTCTTCGATGACCACCAACGGGATCACCGAGTCGGCTTCGGGGAACGAGAACAGGCACTCGGGATCAGCGATCAGAGCCGAAGTGTCGAGAACCACACAGGTCCTGGGGGGAGCGTTCACCTCCTTCGCGGTCGAATCCGACGAGCGATGGAGGAGATCGGTCACAGAGCAGCTCCCTACCTTGCTGGCGTTGTTGCTCCATCAAAGCTCACCCCGGGCTCAGGAGCGTGGATGCCATCGGCACCTTCGGGTTCTGCGGCGGGCTCGGCACCGTCTTGCTCGTCGTGGTCGTCGTCGGGGACGAGCGCCAGCAACTCGTCGAGGCTCTGTTCGAGACCCTCGGCGATGGTCCACACGTCATCGACCAGCTCGGGGCAGGCGACGATCCCGAAGTCGAGGTTGTCGAGGTAGCTCATCACCGTGATGTTGAGCCCCCCGCCGTCGTAGATCGGTCCCATGGGGAAGTTGTGCTCCATCCGCCCGCCCGCCAGGAACAGGGGGAACGGTGGGCCGGGGACATTGGAGATGGTCAGGTTGAAGATCGGGCGGTGGCGATTGGCCATCCTGGTGCGCGAATACAGCCTGGCGGCGCGGCCGAACACCGCCGGCGCCGCGAACTCAGCCCAGTCCTGAAGCGTGTTGGCCCCGATGACCTCCTGTTGGGACTTCACCTCGCGCATGCCCCGCGAGATGGTCAGTAGGCGCTCGACTGGGTCGTCTACATCGGTGGAGAGCGACGTGAGTGCCGAGGCCACCTGGTTGCCCATGTCGCCGTTCTGTTCCTGGGTGCGGACCGAGATGGGCACCATGGCAACCAGCGGAGCGCTAGGACGTTCGCCGAGTTGATCGAGGTAGTACCGCAACGCTCCGGCGCACAGGGCCAAGATCACGTCGTTGAGACTGGTGCCGAAATGATTCTTGACCCTCTTGGCATCGGACAGCGACAGGGTGACCGGCGCGTACGACCGGTTGCGGGTGAGGGCGTGGTTGAACGAAGTGGATGGGGCGGCGAAGGGCGCGGGCGGTGGCTCGGCCTCGGGTTGCCGGTTTCGTTGGTGTAATCCCATGCCAACGCCCACCGTCCGCTGCAACGATCGCGCCACCCGCACGGGCTGGCGGATCAGTGAAGTGGTGGCATAGCCCAACAACTCGATCTCGTTGGGGATCTTGTCGGGAACCCATTCGGTCTCGGGTTCGTGCACGGCGATCTCCGGTCCGAGATCAAGGGTCGCCACGGTGAGCTCGGCCCCCGACGAACCGTCAATGGCGGAATGGTGGACCTTGGACATGACCGCCACGCGCCCGTTCTCCAGCCCGTCGATCACCCACATCTCCCACAGCGGGCGGGATCGATCCAGCTGGATGGTCACCAACCGCGACGCCAGCTCGGCCAGTTCACGCAGACCACCGGGCGCCGGAACGGTGACCTGGTGCATGTGGTTGTCGATGTCGAAGTCGGGGTCTTCGATCCAGATCGGGTGGTGGAGCCCGAGCGGAACCTCCACCAGGCGTTGACGAAACGGCGGGGCGAGGTGAAGCCGGGAGCGGTAGAGGTCCTTGACCTGGTCGAACGACCATCCGTCGGGCGCGTCGGAGGGGTCGTAAACGGCGATCCCGCACACATGCATGTGACAGGTGGGGGTCTCAAGGTACAAAAACGATGCGTCAAGTCCGCTAAGCCTCTTCACGTCCTCCACCCTCACAGAACGGGGGCCGGTCGGCAAGGGTCTGTTTTCCCTGGTGAAACGGTCCCCAGGCTGCTGGGAGCGGTCGAACGCGTCGACGACCTCAGTCGTCGATGATCAGGTGCGGCTCGCCCTCGTGGACGGCGAGGGTGCCGGGCAGGCCCAACAGGTCAAAGGGCGGGCGGTCGAGGTTGGCCACGGCTACGTCGACCACCTCGCCACGGTGCGTCCCGCCCAGGATCGTGAGCGACACGTGGACCCGGGGCTGGCGCTCGTCGTCGTGGCCGTCGGTGCCGTCGCTCGCTTCGACCACGATCACGTCGTAGGTCCCGTCAGGCAGGATCATCTCCGCCTCACAGGGGAGCGATGACCTTGAACCGTTCGGCCTGGGCCATTCCCACGACGCTCCCCGCCTCGGCCAGCCAGTCGTTGACCCGTTGGCGAAACGCGTCTCGCTGGGTGCCGTCGTCGTCGGCGTCGATGTACATCGTCGTCTCGAACTGGCTGATGTGGCACTCGAGGGCCTCGATCTTGGCTCCGGCGAATCCGGCGACATCCTCGTGGTGGTCGGGCTCGTCGGCTTCGAACAACCAGAGCGAGTCAGGCCGATGGTGGGCGACTCCCTGGTCGGGGAAGAAATGAGGGTCGCGCGCGGCCACGACGGCATCGACGGTGATGAACCCCGCGGCGCGGTGATCGGGGTGGAGCCGGTAGCGCTTCCACGGATCGTGGCCCAGCACCACCGTGGGACGTAGAACGCGGATCCACCGGGCAACCTCGGCAATCACGTCTGGGGTTGCCGTCAATTCGCCGTCGGTCCGTCCCAGGAAGACCACCTGGCCGGTGGCTCCGAGCGCCGCTGCGGCGGCGCGTTGTTCTTGTTGGCGACGCGCGACCAGGGCCGTCAGATCGTCGTGGGGATCCCATGATCCCTTCGATCCGTCGGTGCAGATCAGGTGGTTGACCACGCAGCCGTCGGCGGCCCACTTGGCCAGGGTCGCCCCAGCGTTGAACTCGACGTCGTCGGGGTGGGCGCCGATCGCCAACGCCCGGGCGGGGGTCGGGAACGTTCCGGAGCCGGAGGAAGTGGAGCTCGGGGTTGGAGTCATCGGTCGGTCAGTCCAGGACGCGGGCCGGCGCCAGGGCGACGGGCAGATCGAGATCAGCGGGTAGGTCGAGATCGGCGGGATGGTCGATATCCCACCCCAAACGGCGTTCCCGGACCACCCGGACGGCAAGACCCAGGCGTTCGGATTCGGCCAGGTGCTTGGAGAACGAGCCGGCACCGTACTGGAATCGGAATCCGGTGTTGGTGGGCACGGCGATGACATTGGTCCCGTCGTCGCGGCGATCGGGGACCAGGGTCACTCCGTCGAAGTCGGCCACCCATGCCAGTTCCTCGGCTAGGGGTAGGTCGGCATGGGCCACGATGACCCTGGCGTAACCCTGTTCGGCGAAGCGTTCGACGCCGTCGGCCACGGCCGCGTTGAGGCCTCGCTCGGGTCGCCAGAACACCTCCGCCCCTTGCGCCCGAGCCCATTCGGCCACCTCGGGATCATCGCAGACCACCGCCACTGGCAGCGGCGCCCCTGCTGCGATCACCACCTCGGCCATACGACGAGCCAGCGTGGCCCGCCTCCCGGTATCGAGGGCAGGCGCCAAGCGCACCTTGGCCTCGGAAAACGACTTGACCGGAATGAGCACCGCCCATCGATCGTCACTGGTACCCCACACGGTCATGGGGGCTGAGCGTACAGTCGGGTCATGCAGATCAGGGTGGCTGTCGTCGGAGCAGGTTCCTGGGGCACCACCGTCGCCCACCTGGCCGCCGCCAATGCCGCCACCACGCTGTGGGCCCGCAGCGACGAGATCGCCGACGAGATAAACGCCCACCACGTCAACCGCAGGTACCTGGCGGGCTTCGAACTTCATCCCGATCTGAGGGCCACCTCGTCCATGGCTGAAGCAGTGGCCAACAGCGACGTATTGGTCATGGGGGTGCCGTCCCACGGGTTCCGCGCCACCCTCGAACAGGTCGCTGAACACCTGCGGCCGTGGGTGCCGGTGGTGAGTCTCACCAAGGGGTTCGAACAGGGCACACGGGCGCGCATGACCGAGGTGGTGGCCGACGTATTGCCCGGTCATCCCGCGGGGGTGCTCACCGGGCCCAACCTGGCCAAGGAGATCCTGGCGGGCCATGTGGCGGCGTCGGTGATCGCCATGACCGACATCAAGGTGGCCGCCGCCCTCCAGCGGGTCTTCGCCGGTGAACGGTTTCGCGTCTACACCAACACCGACGTCATCGGAGCCGAGGTCGGCGGCGCACTGAAGAACGTCATCGCCATCGCCTCGGGCATGGCCGACGGGCTCGGTGCCGGCGACAACACGCGTGCGGCGGTGATCACCCGGGGCCTCGCCGAGCTGACCCGGTTGGGTCTTGCCATGGGCGGCGACCCCATGACCCTGGCCGGACTCGCCGGGATGGGCGACCTCATCGCCACCTGCATCAGCCCCCAGTCGCGCAACCGTCATGTGGGCGAACAACTCGGGCGCGGTCGCCACATCGACGAGGTGGTGGCCGAGATGGACATGGTGGCCGAGGGGGTGAAGGCGGCGCCCGTAGCCGTGGAGCTAGCCCAAGAGCATCAGGTCGAGATGCCGATCGCGGCCGAGGTGGCCAATGTGTGCGCGGGCCGGGGTAGCGCGCTCGATGCCTATGCGCACCTGCTGTCGAGGGACCAACGTCCCGAGCTCTATTCCTGACTGGGCGCGGCGTCAGGCCCGTTTCGGGTCGCGCCGAGGGTGGGCAGTACCATCGCCGGACCAATGGCTGCATCAATCGCTGATTCCCATCGCACCCGCCTGCTGGCCGAGCAGTGGGGATCCTGGGTGCTTCCCCATTGGCTCGAACGACAGTGCGATCCACGTCACGGGGCCTTCAGCCCGGCTGGGCCACACGGCGAGGTGATCAACGTCACCAACCGCAATCGCATGGCGGTGGGCAACCTCGACGGCGGCGTGTTGGCCACCGTCGACCCCAGGGGTCTGGTGACCCTCGACGACGGCGCCTGGTCGCTCGATTGGTGGATCGGGGGCGACGATCGCTGGCATCTGCCATCGCGCGAAGCAGCGGTGCGTCAGACCTTGATGGACGACGCTCCGGTGGTTGAGACCACCATGCGGGTGCCTGGTGGGAGCGTCGTGCAGCGAGCCTGGGCGTTCCACGACCCCCAGGCGGGCGAGGTCGTCGCCGTCGAGTTCGACAATGCGGGCACGCTCCCGGTCGCGCTGGCCCTGGCGATCAGGCCCTACGGCCCCGATGGCGCCGGCCAGGTGGGTGCGATCAGCGTCGCGCCCGACCACATCGATGTCGACGGATCGGTGTCGGTGTGGCTCGACTCACCGGCGCACCGGGTGGCTACCTCGACCTGGGCCGGCGGCGACGCCAGCCAGATCGTGTTCTCCGGCCAGGCGGCCAACGAACGCGACGCCAAGGTGACTTGTGCGGACGGCATGGCGACCGCGGCGGTGATCTATCCGTTGGCCCACAAGGCCACCGTCCGGTTCCTGATCCCGGTCGTGTCCGGAACGGCACCGTCGTTCGCCACTGTCCCGCCCGCCGATGCAGTGGCACGGGGCTGGACCGCCCACCGTGGCGGCGGTGTCCGTATCGAGCTGCCCGACCCTGATCTCGATGCCACCCTGGGCGCGGCCCGCTCCCAGTTGCTGTTGGCGTCGTCGGGCCGCGAACTCGCCGGATCGGTGCGCACCACCGATACCGCGGCGGTGGTGGCCGCGCTCGACCGGTTGGGTCTGCACGACGCGGCCAGAGCCGTGGTCTCGACGCTCCCCAAGGGGCAAGGGCCCGGGGGTCGCCTCGGCGGCGACGACCCTGAACCTGTGGCCACCAGCGCGGCCGTGGTCACCGCCGCTCGACACTTGGCGGTCACCGGCGATGAGTCGCTGGCGGCCGAACTGGCCGGCCCGTTGGCTGCGGGTGCGCACCTCCACGCCAAGGCGCGGCCCTTTGGTCGCCGGACGCCGGAACCCGGCCTGGTCGAGTTGGGGTGGCGGCTGCGTTCCATCATCGATGCCGCCCAGGGTCTCGATCTCGGAGACCAGCCCGAAGCGGCCCAAGCCGTTCGTGATCTGGCGGCCCAGGCACGCGCCGACCTCGACAAGGCGCTAGCGGGCGTCGACCGACCCTCGGCGCAGGTACTCGGAATCCTCAAGCTGGTGTCTCCTCTCGCCGTGATCGACGCCCACCACCCGGTCGTCACCTCCGTGCTCGAATGGGTTCGCCAGCACCTGGTGCACGAGGGGGCGGTCGCCCAGGTAACCGGCGCCACCGGTTTGTCCACCGTTCTCACCGCGCTGGTCGGACGGGTCGAGGTGAGGAGAGGCGAGGCTTCGGCGCTCGACCGTCTCGAATGGTTGGTGCCGCCCGCCGACGTGGTCCGCAGCTGGCCCGACCTGGTCCATCCTCGTCTCGGCACGGGCTGTGGCGGGCGGGGATGGTCGCCGGTGGCCACCGCCGCGGTGGTTGATCTGATCCTTGACCTGGTCGTCTACGAACGTCACGACCACCCCGGCCTGGTGTTGTATCCGTTGGTTCCCGACGCCTGGTTGGGTCAAGGCGTCGAGGTCCACGACCTGCCCACCCGCCTCGGCCTGTTGTCGTATGCCATCCGTTGGCACGGGGCTCGTCCGGCCCTGTTGTGGGAGTTGATGCCCCATGAACCGTCGGTCCCGGTGACCCTGACGATCCCGGGGCTCGATCCCGCCTGGAGCACCACCGAGCCCAAGGGTGAGGCGCTGCTCGCCGCCCCCGAGCGCCCGACACAGACCCTGACACCAGCGGTCGACGAGGGCGAGAGCTTCGCCTAGGTCCTGTCTCCGCGGCTGGGGTCAGGGGTCGAGGAGAAGAGTGGCGATGCGGTGGGGCGCCAGCTCGAAGGTGCCGTCGAAGCGGTCACCGGGGTTGCCGGCCAGGTCGCAGATGACCCCGGATCGACCGACGACCTCGACGGTCGTCGAATGGTCCTCGGGGTTGAAAACCCGAACCTCGACCCGGGAGTCCTGGCCCAGGACCGCCGACACCTCGGCACCCCGGATATCGAGGACCGAGCACGATTCGGCATCGGAGGTCTCGTCGGGCGCCTCGGCGGTAGCTCCCATCCGGCGGGTGATCAGCAGGGGCAGGAAGGCATCGTCTACCAGGGCATATGGGTCGGGCACGGGCTGGCCGGCCGCAGCGACGTGGACCGCCCATCGCATGACTTGACGACCCGGCATCTGGGCACCCGGCGTCTCAACCACCGGTCCGGCCGGGAGCGGGCGGAAGGTCATCGGCCCCCGCGACAACCAGCCGGTGCAGCGCAGGAGGGTGAGCGCCAGCGAGCCCGCCGCAGCCTCCCCATCGTCACCTTCGGCGATGTCGACCAGTTCGTATTCGGGCAGGCCCTCGTGCACGACCGTGACTCGGCCGGCCTGGACGAAGCGGCGTGATGGGAAGGTTGACATGGCCTGTTCGGTCTCTCCCCCTTCGGCCGTGAGTCCCCGGGCGACGGTGCCGAATGCACACTCGGCCACCGAATGAGTGCTCGGATCGGCCAGCGGGATCCAGGCGCGCAGCCGGTGGTCGCGGGCGTGGTTGTCGAGCTCGGTGGTGAGGTGCACCAGCGGACTTCCGGCGCGCAGCTCGACATGGGTGGTGACCTCGACCGGCTTGGAGCCCACTCGGTGTCCGCCGACGATGGCCTCGGGCCAGCGGTAGGCACGCACCACCCGGACCGAGCCGCGCAAGGGGCCGGTGTCGACGACGGTGACCTCGACCGACTCCGGCGAGTCGATCACCTGCTGATGAGCGGGCGGCGAATAGTTGTAGGTGTCGCCCTCGTCGCCGTCGTCGACCAACCGGCCGATCCCGGCGAGACCGTTGACGCTGAGCGTGCCGTCGGCTGCGATCTCCACCTCGACCAGCCCGT
>CAZEFG010000015.1:0-19441 GCA_964511355.1 uncultured Iamiaceae bacterium | reverse complement strand
ACGAGCCGGTTGAGCGAGCCCAGCCCGCCGGCGATCCGCTGCCACACCGACAGGTCGGTCTCGTCGGCGGCCAACCGACGGATCAGATCGAGGAAAGCAACCGAATCGAGCTGGTCGGCCTGCACGGCAGCCCAGGCGTCGTCGATCAGGCTGTAGCGCTCCAGTGCCGACAGCGACGACCGGGCACCGATCAGCGCGACGCGCGCCTCGGAGGAATAGCCAGCCCGGTAGAAACCAGCGCTGTCAGCGTTGACCAGCACCCAATCGGCGGCAGCGTCGAGGTCGACGGTGGTGGTGTCGGCGTCGAGGAGCACGCGTTCGATGGTCGACGAGTCACCCCGGCCGACCCGCAGGGTGACCGGCACCGCCCACTCGGCTCGGGACGGCTCACTTCCAGAGGGATCGAGCGCCCGGAACGGTTGCTGGGTGAGGCGGATGCGCCGTTGTCCTTCACCAGCACTGCCTTCGGTGCTCACCCCCACCAGGGGGAAGCCGCCCTGGTAGATCCAGGTGTCCATGATGCGCCGCACCGGATCGTCGCTGGCGCCTTCGATGGCGTCCCACAGATCGGTGGTCTTGGTGTTCCCGTACTCGTGGGCCTTCAGGTACTGGCGGATGCCAGCCTGGAAAACCTCAGCGCCCAGGTACTGCTCGAGCATCCGCAGCACGGCGGCGCCCTTTTCGTAGGTGAGCAGGTCGAACATGCCCTCGGCGTCCTCCGGCGAGATCACCGGGAACTCGATGGGCCGGGTGTTGGCCAGCGCGTCGACATCGAAGGCCGCAGTGCGCGACAGGCCGAAGGTGACCCACCGCTGCCATTCGGGCCGGTAGGCGTCGCAGGCCAGCATCTCCATGAAGGTGGCGAAGGCTTCGTTGAGCCAGATGCCTTCCCACCAGCCCATGGTGACCAGGTTCCCGAACCACATGTGGGCCAGCTCGTGAGCCACCACGTCGACCAGCCGCTCGAGCTCGGGTTGGGTGGCAGTTTCGGGGTCGATCAGCAGCAACACCTCGCGGAAGGTGACACAGCCCACGTTCTCCATGGCCCCGAAGGCAAAGTCCGGCACGGCGACCAGGTCGAGCTTGTCGCCGGCGTAGGGGATGTCGAACCACTCGGCGAACCAGTCGAGGCAGAACACAGCAGCGTCGACCGCATAGGCGGTGAGGTGGCCCTTGCCGAGAGGGTGAACGACCCGGATGGGAACCCCACCGCGGGTGAGTACCGGCTCGGTGACTTCGAGGGGACCGACCACGAAGGCCACCAGGTAGGTGGACATCACCATGGTCGTGGCGAAGCGGACCTTGCGCCGCCCGTCGTCGAGGAGTTCCGAGCCGATCTCAGCGGCGTTGGATATTGCGGTCAACCCGTCGGCCACCACCAGGCTGATGGCGAAGGTGGCCTTGAAATCGGGCTCGTCCCAGCAGGGGAACGCCCGCCGGGCGTGGGTCGACTCCATCTGGCTCACGGCGATGGTCCGCGCGTTGCCTTCGTCGTCGGTGAAGGTGCTGCGGTAGAACCCAACCAACTTGTCGTTCAGTTCGCCCGAGAACTCGGCCTCGAAGCGCCAGGCCCCGGGGGCGGCCGCTTCGTCGAGGTCGATGGTGGCGCGCTCGGTGTCGGGGTCGTAGCTGACGGTCCCCGAAAGGCTGGTGCCGTTGGGTCCGACCAGGCGTGCCGACGACATCTCGAGATCGAGGGCGTTGAGCACCACGGAATCGACCGGCTCGACCACCTCGACGTCGACGCTCATCGACCCGGTGAAGGTGGCGGCGTCGAGGTCGGGTGCGAGCGTGAGGTCGTAGTGCGTCGGCACCACGGATCGGGGCAGGCGGTAGCGGTCGGAATCGGTCACGGCGGGCTCCCAGGAAGTGAGTTGGGCCGAGCGTACCGGGTAGGGTCGCTCGGTCGTTTGGGGTTGTCGGAGTGAGGCGCAGGAGTGAGATGAGCTACGCAGTCGTCGGGATGGGCAACGCCATCGTCGACGTGATCAGCCACGTTCCCCACGAGTTCATCGACGATCACGGCCTCGACCGGGGGTCGATGCGCCTGATCGACGCCGACGAGGCCACGCGCCTCTACGCCGCGCTGCCCCCTGGGATCGAGTCGTCGGGCGGATCGGCGGCCAACACCATCGCCGGGATCGCCAGCTTCGGCGGCCGGGCCGCCTACATCGGCAAGGTCCGCGACGACCAACTGGGCGAGGTCTTCGCCCACGACATCCGTGCCGCCGGTGTCGACTACCAGGTCCCGCCGGGCGCCGATGGCGACCCCACCGCTCGCTGTCTCATCGCGGTCACCCCCGACGCCCAGCGCACCATGAACACCTTCCTCGGCATCGCCCGCAACCTTTCCCCCAGCGATGTCGACGAGAAGGTGGTCGCCGCCGGTGAACTGCTTTACTGCGAGGGCTACCTGTGGGATGTCGACATCGCCAAGGAAGCCATCACCAAGGGGATGGAGGTGGCCCACGCCGCCGGACGCAAGACCGCCCTCGCCCTGTCCGATTCCTTCTGCGTCGAGCGCCACCGCGACGAGTTCCTCGACCTGATCGACCGGCAGGTCGATGTCTTGTTCGCCAACGAGCTAGAGATCACGTCGCTCTATGAGGTCGACACCTTCGAAGAGGCGCTGCAGGAGGCCCGGGGCCACTGCGAGATCGCCTGCCTGACCCGGAGCGAAAAGGGCTCGGTGATCGTGACCTCCGACGATGTCCATGTGATCGAGGCCCATGCCGTCGACCGCGTGGTCGACACCACCGGCGCGGGCGACCTGTACGCGTCCGGGTTCCTCTACGGCCTGTCGGCGGGCTACGACCTCCCGACCTGTGGCCGGCTGGCGTCGTTCGCCGCGGCTGAGGTGATCAGCCACCTCGGTGCCCGGCCCGAGAGCCCGCTCGCCACCCAGGCCGCCGCCCTTCTGCGCTGACCCCGGCCCTCAGGGCCCTATTGGTCGAACTGTCAGTACCGCCGGTAGCGTCACGGCGGTGTCAACGCCTCGCCTGCTCACCCGTGACTTTCTGATCGTCACGTTGGCGACGGCGTGCTTCATGACGTCGTTCGGGGCCACGCTTCCGGTCCTGCCGCGGTACATATCCGATGAGTTGGGTGGCAGCGACGCCATGGTGGGACTGGTCGTCGGGTCCTATGCGCTCTCGGCCATCGTCCTGCGTCCGTGGGTCGGCCGCCTGGGCGACACCCGGGGTCGCCGGGTGCTCATCGTCGGCGGCGCGATGGTCACCGCCTTGGGCATGGTCGCCCACATCCCCGCCGACTCGATCCCCCTCCTCATCGCCGCCCGTCTGATCATCGGAGCCGGCCAGGGGGCGATATTTGTCGGAGCGAACACCCTGGTGAACGACATCGCTCCCGCCGACCGGCGGGGCGAGGCGGCCAGCTTCTTCTCCATCGCCATCTACCTAGGCCTCGGCCTGGGGCCCTTCATGGGTGAGACGCTCCTGGCTCGGACCTCGTTCGACCACGTGTGGGTCGCCGTCACCGCTGGCATGTTGGCCGCGGCGGTGATCGCGCTGTTCCTCCCCAAAGGGATGCCCGACCGGAATGACGCCGACGGGTCCGTTCCGGTGCGTGCAGGGATCGCCAAGTTGTTGCACCCTGATGGGGTCGGTCCAGGTCTCATCGTCTTCCTCGGTGTCATCGGCTTCACCGGTTTCAACACCTTTGTGCCGCTCTATGGCGAGGAACTCGGTATGTCGGATGTGGCCGGGGTCTTCCTCTTGTACTCCGGCGTGGTGCTGGTGGTCCGTCTGGCCGGTCGCAAGCTCCCGGATGCGTACGGACCGGTCGTCATCGGCAGCGTGGCCCTGGTGGCCACCGCATTGGGTCTGGTCGGGGTCGCCGCGTGGCAAGCCCCGATCGGTCTCTACCTGTTCACGGTGCTGTTGGCAGTTGGTTCGTCGCTGCTCTTTCCTGCGCTCATGGTGGCTGCGGTCAACGCGGCCGACGAGCGGGAGCGTTCCGCGGTGGTCGCCACCTTCACCTTGTTCTTCGAGTTCGCGTCGGTGGCGGGCGGTGCCGTGCTCGGCATCGTCGCCGCGCAGTCGTCATACGCGGGGGCGTTCGTCGCCGCCGCCTGTTTCGCCCTCGTCGGCTTGGTGATGCTCCACGTCTATCTGCGGCCCCGGCTGGCGGTAGGGTCGCGCCATGTCTGACCTTCAGAAGCCCTACGTAGAGATCCCTGCTGGCGAAGAGCCCCCTGCCGAGTTGGTGCTCGACGACATAGAGGTCGGTTCCGGCGACGAAGCCGTCGCTGGCCAACAGGTCGAGGTCCACTACGTCGGTGTGGCCTGGAGCGACGCTCAGCAGTTCGACGCGTCCTGGGACCGCAACGACACCTTCTCGTTCGGTCTCGGGCAAGGTCAGGTCATCGCCGGCTGGGACCAGGGCGTCGCCGGCATGAAGGTCGGCGGCCGTCGCCGCATCACCATCCCGCCCCACCTCGGGTATGGAGCCCAGGGTGCTGGCGGTGTGATCAAGGGCGGCGAGACCCTCGTCTTCGTCGTCGATCTCCTCGCCGTCCGCTAGCCCTCTCCCCTTTGCATTAGTCTCATCTTTCGGAAATCCAATCCCGAAATGTGAGATTCCAATGTTGTGGGTACCTATAACGCTGGCGGCGGCGTCGTTCCAGATCCTGCGCACGTCCCGCCAGCACCAACTGCGTTCGACGCTCTCCACTGCCGCCGCGGGTTTCGTTCGGTATCTGTACGGAGCGCCGCTCGCCCTGGTGCTCAGTGGCGTCGTCTTCGGCGTGCTGGGGCGTGCCCTCCCGTCGGTGCCGCTGCGGTTCTGGCCGATCATCGCCACCGCAGGGGTCGCGCAGATCGTCGCCACCATCGCTCTGCTGCGTGCCTTCAAACTGCGCGACTTCGCCGTAGGCACGGTCTACTCCAAAGCCGAGGTCATCCTCGTTGGCGTGGTCGGCGCCGTCGCCCTCGGTGAGCCCCTCACCGCATGGGGCTGGGCTGGCGCGGTGCTGGTGACGATCGGTGTCGCTCGACTGGCAGCTCGCGGCTCGTTGCGCTCATTGCTGGCCCGTGCCGGCGATCCCGCCGCGCTGATGGGGATCGTTGCTGGTGGGCTCTTCGCGGTGGCGGCGGTGGGCATTCGGGCCGCGTCGGAATCGCTAGGCGATGCTCCTGCCTTCGATCGAGCGGTCCTCACCCTCACCGCCATGCTGGTGATCCAGACAATCCTGAACGGCGTCGCGTTCATGCTGGTCGACCGGGGCGAGATCGCCCGGACGGTCGCGGCATGGCGACCGGCGTTGCTGGTCGGTGTGTTCAGCCTCGGTGGATCGCTCGGCTGGGCGTGGGCCATGACCTTGGAGAACGCGGCCAAGGTCCGCACCTTGGGCCAGGTCGAGCTGGTGATCGCCTTCGTGGTCGCCCGCCAGACCCTCGGCGAACGCCATGGTCGCAGCGAGTTGTTGGCCAGTGCCGTCGTCATGGCCGGGGTCGTCGTGGTCACGATCCTGGGTTAGGACGCGACACCGATCGCGCCGGACGGCCACACTGGGACGATGGATGCCCTAGATGCCATCGTTTCCAAGCGCGATACCCGCTCGTATCTCGACGAACCGGTCGATCGAGACGTCCTCGACCGCGTTCTGGGCGCGGCGCGCATGGCCGGCAGCGCCAAGAACTCCCAGCTCACCCGCCTGGTCGTGGTCACTGACCCCGCAAGCCGCGCCGAACTGGCGACCTGTGGCGATTTCACCAGCTGGATCGGTTCCGCGCCGGTGGTGATCGTGCTCGTAGCGCCCGTCGATGGGGGGCGTTTGTTCGACCTGGGGCGCATGGCGCAGAACCTCATGGTGGCGGCCAACGCTCTTGGGCTCGCCACCTGTCCGGTCACTTTCCACCATCAGGACAGGCTCCGGGCGGTGATCGGCCTGCCCGACGACATGGAGGGCCCGATGGCGATCACCCTCGGTCGGCCGGGCCCCGCCGATCCCAGCCGGCCTCGGGGCCCGCGCCTGCCCCTCGACGAACTGGTACACAACGAACGCTGGTAGGGCCACCCATTGCCCGCCCGTCTCGGCCCGGGTTGTCCCAACTGGGTTAGACCCACCGGGTACGGTCTCCCGGGTGAGTGAGCCGCTCGACCTTCGTCCGGTCTTCGTCACCCGACCAGCGGCTGACTACCGGAGCCACGTGGTCATGCCCGCCGCGCTGACGGCGCGTCAGTGCGACCGGGTGATCGCCTTGGGGGAGAACCTGCGGGTCGCAACCGCCGAGTTGGCGAGCGACGCCCCGGTCGACGACTCGATGCGCCGGTCGAAGGTGGCGTGGATTGAGCCGAGCGGCGATGCGGGATGGCTGTTCGACAAGCTGTCCGTGTTGGCCCAGAAGGCCAACCGAGCCTACGGCTTTGATCTGACCGGTTTCGGAGAGGATCTGCAGTACACCGTCTACGACGAACCGGGCGCCTTCTACACCTGGCATCAGGACGGCCTCACGGGAGAGGTCGCCAACCGCAAGCTCGCCATCGTGGTGCAGCTCAGCGATCCGGACGACTACGAAGGCGCCGACCTGGAACTGTTCGACCAAGTGGCCGACCTTTCACCGGAGGATCTCGATGAGGCCCATGAACGATGCCGTCCACGAGGGACGGCTGTGGCGTTCCCGGCCTTCGAATACCACCGGGTGACGCCGTTGGTGTCGGGCGTGCGGCGCAGCTTGGTGGTGTGGGTCAGTGGCCCGCCGTTTCGCTGAGATGGCCCGTCCGGAGGATTCAGAGCGGAGGCAAGCGTTGCTGGAGACCCACCAGCGGAGCGAGCGGATCCCCCTCTGATTCCAGGCGTTCCAACGCCGTCTCGAGCCTCCACCGATCCGGACGCAGGTCAGGATCGTCGAGCTCGTCCCAGGTGATCGGGATCGACACGGGCGCTCCGGGAGCGGGTCGCAGGCTGAAGGGAGCAACGAGGGTCTTGTTGCGGGCGTTCTGGGTGTAGTCGAGGCGAGCTCGACCGCCTCGCTTGGCTGTCTCCCACTCCCAGCTGACCAGGTCCGGCAAGGTTGCGCCGACGGCCCGCGACACCTTCTCGACCCAGTCGCGGGTGTCGTCGAAGGTGTAGCCCTCGGCGACGGGGACCCAGATCTGGATGCCTCGCTTGCCGGTCACCTTCGGCATGCCCTGCACCTTCATGTGCTCGAAAGCGGTGCGGTACAGGTTGGCCAGCTCGACCGCCTCGTCAAAGGTCGTCGCCTCGCCGGGGTCGATGTCGATGAGCGCCCAGGTCGGCTCGTGAGGGCGTGCTGCGGTCGAGGTCCAGGGATGCATCTCGAGACCGCCGTAGTTGGCGACGAACGCCAAGCCGGCCGCAGACTCAGCGACCAGGTAGGTGCGCGTCTCGCCCGGATCGGCGTCGGAGTTCTCCCAGGTGGTGAACCATTCGGGGGTGTGCGAAGGCGCGGCCTTCTGCCAGAAGCCCTTGTCAGCGATGCCGCTCGGGAAGCGGTGCAGGTTCACGGGACGACCAGCCAGGTAGGGGAGCATCGCGGGGGCAACCGAGGTGTAGTAGCGGATGACGTCGCGTTTGGTGACCGCAGGATCGTCGCCAGTGGCGGGGAAGTAGACGCGGTCGAGGCTGGAGAGCTTCACCTCGACTCCGCCGATCTCCCATAGACCTCCGGCGGGCCGCATCTCGTCAAGCGCAGCGAGTTCGGATTCGGTGGCCCCGGCGAAAGACCGTGATCCGGTCCAGGTGGCCGAGGGTGACCCCTTCACGTCGTCGTTGGTGCGGCCGGACTTCACCGAGTCGAGATGTGCCTCGGCGTCCCAACCGTCGACGGCGAACTCGTCGTCCTTGTGGATGAGCAACCAGTCCTCGGAGCGACCCCGACGGGAGCCCTTGCGGTCGGTCCGCACCAAGACGAAGCGCCCGGCCAGCTTCTCGCCGGTCAGGTCGAAGTGAAGCTCTCCCCGTTGCACTGCCTCGACCGGGTCGGTGTCGTCGGCGGGCTGCCAGGTCCCCCAGTCCCAGACGATGACGTCGCCCCCGCCGTACTCGCCGGCGGGGATGACCCCCTCGAAGTCGAAGTAGTCGAGAGGATGGTCCTCGACATGGACCGCCATACGACGGACAGATGGGTCGAGCGTCGGGCCCTTCGGCACGGCCCAGCTGGCCAGGACGCCCGCCATCTCAAGGCGGAGGTCGTAGTGCAATCGCGTAGCTCGGTGGCGCTGGACGACGAAGCGGTTCCCCGGGCGGGGCGCTGTGCCTGCTCCCGACGGCTCGCTCGTGGTGTCGAAATCTCGCTTCAATCGGTAGCTGCGCAATCGCTGGTCGACGCTCATGGCCGATCCTTACCCCGATGGACCAACCGACGCGTCAGCGCCGGGTCCGCAACTGCTGCGAAGAGACTGCGTTAGTCGTGATCCTCGGGGAGGAACTCGAACTTGAGGTCGCCGAGACGGACCAGCGTGTGGGAGATCCAGCCCCCCATGGCGCCGAAGTGCGTATCGAGGATCGAGCCGTCTTCGAGGCTGTTCTCGTCGAGCTCGTAGGAACCTTCATAGGACACCTCGATGGCGTGCGAAGGCGCATCGAGGTCGTCGTCGTAGGCGGTCTCGACCGTGAGGCCCCGCCGGTGGAGCTGCTCGCCGCCGATGGTGGGGCTGTGGGCGGGTAGCGCGTCGAGAACGACCTGAGGCGAGGGAGGATCGGTGAGCCGCTGGACCCGCAACACGATCTCGATCTCGATCCGGGGACCTTCGTCCATGTCTTCGCCGATGTACCACGACCGGTAGGCGCTCTGCGCCCAGGTGGGCCAGTCGAGGGTGAGGTCGGCCCGCACCCGTGGTGGCGACCCTTCGCCGGGCAGGCCATAGGAGGTCTCCCAGGTGAGGTCGCCCAACAAGACGTCGGACTGGAGCCGCTCCTCGAAGGCCTGCCGTTCGAGCAGCGCCTGTTCGAGCGCATCGCGCAACGCGCCGATCGCGTCGGTGAAGACGTGATCAAGCACCGTCGGCTCCCGAAGCGACGATGGGCTCGTGGGGCGACATGATCGCCACCGGTACCGACAGGCCGAGATCGCGATGGCGCAAGGTGGTGATGCGGCGACCGGGCTGAACCGCTTCCTTGACCCGACCGACCGACTCGCCCAACACACCGGCGGTGGCGTCGAGATCGGGGCTGGTCATGGCCAGACCATAGATGCGGGCCGGACCATCTCCTGTCGGCGTGGCGGGTCCGACCAGCTCGAGGATGGGTTCGCCGATCCAGAAGAACACCTGCTGACGGGGAGCGGCGGGGGTGCCGACGTCGCGGGTGCGGCGCGCCTCGATGCCGAGGCTCTCAAGGCGGGCGATGGTGCGGGCCAGATCGGGCGAGGTCACCACCACATGATCGATGGCCACGATTCCATTGGGATGCTCGGCCCTCACCGCTTCGACCGGTCTGGCCGGACCGGTGGTGGTGGGCAGGCCGTCGAGCGTGGCCGGCTCATCGGGTGACGATGGCCCGAGATCGAGGTCGGCCAGGTTCCAGGCCAGCACTCCACGCGGACCGGAGCTTCCGACCAGACGGATGGTGACCGAACCGATCTGGGTGCAGGCTTCGTGGATGCTGAACCCGGCGGCGGCCCACGCTTCGGGGTCGTCGCCCACCACCAGTTCGGTCAGGGCGGCGGCCATGGCCCCGAACATAGCCCTTGCTTGGCCCCGCGGAGGTTCCCGGCATTGAGCTGGGCGTTGTCGGCCGCCACCTGGCCTCCGGCCCAACCGGCGGGATCCCAGCCGTGCCGTGATCGAGAGACGCGCAGCTTGCCGAACTGCGCGGTGAGGTGTTCGTCGACGATCTCGGCTCGGGAACGCAGCACCGGCAACAGGGTCGTTCCGTGCCGGACTTCGGCCTCGGCCAGGACTGCGGCGTTGATCTCGTCGAGGCGGTCGCCGATGCGATGGGCGTAGGCCCAGAAGAATGAGGACCGGTACGACTGGCTTCGGACCCGGGTGCCGGGGGGAGCGTGCTCGGTGGCGGCGGCCAGAGCGGCCTGGGCTTGGACCAACAGTGAAGTGAACAAGAGCTCGACCGCGGCGACGTCGGTGGCGAAACCCACCACCGACGACAGCCCCAACCGCGAATGCTGGACGGCGCGGCAGCGGCCGGCGTCGGCCACCACCTGCAGGAGCAGCGACTTGGCCTTGACGTAGGGAGCGTCGACCGGCAGGCGGATGGTGATGGGCCTCTCGTCGCCCACCCCATGAGTCGTGCCGTGAAGCTGCGCGGTGTCGATGGCGTGACGGGCCATGAGCTCGTGAGCCTTGACGGTGAAGGCCAAGGCTTCAGCCTCGAAGTTGGTGGACTCGGCCTTGGCCAAGAGGTTGCGCACCTTGATCAGCACCGGGTCGGCGTCGGCGCCCAACATCTGATTCACCGATGGGGGGATCGATGCACCCGCGCCTGAGCCGGGCGGAGGCAGGATGGGATCGAGGCGGGGGAGCCATTGCAGGCATGCCAACAGATCGGACGCGCCTTCGATGACGGCCAGGCGATCGAGTGCTTCGTCGACGGCCCACGCGGCCAGCCAGCCGGGGCCGCCCGACACTGCGGGAAGTTCGAGTCCTTCGACTTGTTCGACCCAGCGCCGATCGAGGGTGACCGAGCGGCGACCGGCATGATCGGTGGCCACCGCCCAGGTCGCCAGCCGGCCGGCCGCCTTGGCCGAAGTGCCACGCATGGCCTCCCTCACCACCTCCGAGGGCTGCCATCCCCTCTGCCACGCAGCATCGACATGGGCGAGCAGGGTGCGTTCGATCTCAGGATCGAGGTGCCGCGGAGCGAGGTCGAACACGGCGGCCGCGTCGACGGTGCCCGACGAGAAACCGGCTCGTATCGCCCGGGCTATGCCGTGCAGGATGGATTGAAGATTGCTCTGATGGGCCATGATGCAACCATATTTCGAGGGTGTGACATCGAAGTCGGCCCGCTGGCCACCCCAGGTATCCGGGCCGGGCCCGAGCTTCGCCCGCCGAACGTACCCTGTCGGTATGACCGAACTCGATTGGGATCTAACCGGCGACACCCTGGCTCGGCTGCGAGGCGAGCACACCAAGCTCGACGAGGCCACCCGAGCCGACTTCGCCGAGTTCGCCACCTTCGTGGCCAACGAGCTGTCGGAGTACAAGGTCGATCTGGCCGAAGAGGCCGCGGTGTTCCACGGCCTGGCCTTCATGAGCCTGCTCAGCGACCTGGCGCGCAACAACTACGAGAACGAAGCCATCGACCACCAGACCGCCGGCGCGGTAACCGCCCTGGTGCACAGCGTGGCGATGGTCCTCGCCCAGCACGCTCCGAGCTGAAACCATGGCTGCCATGTTCGATCCCGCCACCGACCCATTCCGCATCGCCGAAGGAGCGGCCCTCGAACTGCAGGCCCGGGCCGGAGGTGGCCCCCACGAGGTCGCAGTCGTACTCGGCTCCGGGTGGGTTGAAGCGTCGGTCGATCTGGGCGAGGTCGATGTCGAGATGTTCAGCTCCGACATCGCCGGGTTCACCTCCTCGACCGTCCACGGCCACAGCAGCAGCATCCACTCGATGTGGGTCGGGCCTCGGCGAGTGCTGTTGTTCCTCGGACGGGTCCACCTCTATGAAGGCAACGATCCGGCCACCGTCGTTCACGGCGTGCGGGCAGCCGTCATGGCGGGCTGCAAGACGGTGATCCTCACCAACGCCGCCGGATCGCTCAACCCCGACTTCGGCGTGGGGCGAGGGGTGCTGATCTCCGATCACATCAACCTCACGGGAGCCTCCGCCCTGACCGGGGCCGCACCTCCTGAGCCCTATGGGTCGCGCTTTGTCGACCTCAGCGAGACCTACTCGGCCCGCCTGCGAGCCATCGCCCGTGAGGTCGATCCCACCCTCGGTGAAGGCGTCTACGCGGCCCTGCACGGCCCCAACTACGAGACTCCCGCCGAGATCCGAATGCTGCGGACCATGGGAGCCGACCTGGTTGGCATGTCGACGGCGCTGGAGGCGATGGCTGCCCGCCACCTGGGGGCCGAGGTGCTCGGCTTGTCGTTGGCCACCAACCTGGCGGCCGGCGTTGGCGAGTCCCCCCTCGACCATCAAGAAGTGCTGGAAGCGGGTAAAGCCGCGGGCCCCCACATGATTTCGGTCATCCGCCAGGTGATCGAAAAGCTCTGACATCGGTCTGATCCAAAGGTTGTGAGATGAAGAAGGTCTTTTCGTGTTTGTTCGTGCTCGTCCTCGCCCTGGCGGCGTGCGGTGACGACGATGGTGACAGTGCCGGCTCGGGGGGTGACTTCAGCGTGATGGCGGCGCTCGGCGAAGTGCCCGCGGGTCTCGAAAGCATGATCGAGATGGGCGACATCGCCGCCGCCCTCGAGTTGGCGGGAGTGACCCGAACCGACTCGCTCGATGGTGAGTCGGTTGTCTCTTGGCTCATGCCCATCACCGGCGGGCCGGTCGACGGCGGACCCTCGCCGGTGTTCGTCCCGATGGCCGAGGAGCTGGGGTTTTCGCGGGCGCAGGTCACCGATGAGTTCCATGACGAGCTCGGGTGGTCGCTTGTCAACGTCGATTGGTTCGTTGCCGCGGGCCAGCCGCCGACCCGATTCGCCGTGGCGCGCGGGCAGTTCGGAGACTCGGCCCTCGACGGTCTACCCGAGGTGGCCGACGGAGTCGTCACCGCCGGAGAGGGCGACGACTACTACATGGACCTAGAAGCTCGCACTGCCGCCCGGATCCTGGGCGATCCCCTGCGTCTGGCTCGTGACGGAGATCGCATCGCCCTGTCGAAGAGCACGCCGCTGGTCGAGACCTGGCTCCAGGGCGGCGACACCATGGCCGACCATCCCGATCTCGCTGCGATCGCCGGTGTTCTCGACGATGTTGGTGTCGTAGGTGCGGTTCTCTACGCCGAGGAAGGCGCTTCCGATGTTGTAGCGCTCGGCTTGGGGTGGAGTGTCGACGGCGAAACGCCGGTGGTCACAGCGGTGCATCGCTTTGGCGTCGAGGCGTCGGAGGACGAGGTCCGTGCGGAATGGGAACGCGCCCTGGAGAACCCGGCCGTCGACGGGCTCGAACTGGCCGATGTGAGCGTCGACGGGGAGACCGCCGTGGTGACCTTGCGGGTGACGGCCGGGCCGCCGGCGCGGGTCCTCAACATGATGTACGACCGCTCGCTGCCCTTCGGGCCCTGATCAATAGCAGACCGTGCGGGTGCGGTGGCGGGGGAGCGCCTTGTACTCCGGCCGCCCCCCGGCGTTCCACAGGTAGGTGTCGATCTGGGCCGAGGTCACCTCGTGGTCGGCCGCCGCGAGCTCGGCCCGGATCAGCTCCACGGCGTGGACCCCACCGGCACGGATCTCGATCTCGTCGCTGGTGCCGGCCGGGATCAACACTTCGGCGTTGATGCGGTCGAGGAGGTCGGCGCCGAACACCAGCACCCCCTCGACCCTCAACACATGGGGCACCAGGTTGTCGGCGAACATCGTCAACCGGTTGAGGTCGTCGAAGCGGCCCGGGCCCTGATGGTCGAACGCGTGGGCCAGGTCGACCGAGGTGATCTGAGCCCGCTTGTAGAACGGCACGTCGAGCCCCTGGTACTCGCTCACGTCGTGGAAGAAGGGCATCTCGCCCAGGATCTCGACCAGCTTCTCGGCCGAGTGTTCGGCCGCTTCGATGAGCGTCAGGAACGAGCCGTCGAAGCGTTCGAGCAGGAAGGCGCCGAGGTCGTTGAAGGCCGAGGCGAACAGCTCCATCAGCTCGGCGGCGGGTGAGTCGTCGTCGTCCTGACCGAAGATCTCGCAGCACTGAGCCCGGTCGATCGAGGTGAGACGCTCGGCCGTGAGGGCCCCGGTGGCGGCGACGTGGTCTCGCAGGCTGGCGGCGATGGTGTGGTAGCCCGACATGCCGGGGCGCTTGCGCAAGGTGGGGAACCAGCCCGAGCCGAAGTTGATGGCGTCGAGGCTGACCACGAACGACGCGGTGGCCTCGGCGTCGGCGAGGGGTTCCCGACCGGGATCGTCTTGGTTGTGCTCCAGAGTCGTTGCGGGTAGTTCGGCGGCGTAGGCTGCCAGTCGCTCGCGATCGATGGTCACCGCGCTGGCCCGCTCGGCCACCCAGGCGCACCGCTCCCTGATCTGATCGCACACCCCACCGTTCGACATGTCGGCACCCTATGGCGTCGGCGCGGGCCAGGCGAAGATGGAGGCTCGGTGCAGCAAGCAGGCGATGGGCACAACCCGAACCCGGCGGCGAGCCCGGTGCTCACCGACGAATTGACCGCATTCATCAAGCGGTGGGTCGAGGCTGATCCCGACCCCGCCACCCGCGACGAAGTGGCCGCCTTGCTGGCCGGCGATGATCACCTCGGCCTGCTCGACCGGTTCGGGTCACGCCTGACCTTTGGCACCGCGGGCCTGCGCGGCGAGCTGGGGGCCGGACCCAACCGCATGAACCGCCTGGTGGTGCGCCAGGCCGCCGCCGGGCTGATGGCGCACCTGCGCCAGGGGGCGAAGGTGGTGATCGGACGCGATGCCCGGCACGGCTCGGCCGAGTTCGCGGCCGACACCGCCCGGGTGGTCGCCGCCGCCGGCGGGACGGCCCTGGTGCTGCCAGCTCCGATGCCGACTCCGCTGGTGCCCTTCGCCGTGACCCACCTCGGCGCCGACGCCGGGGTGATGGTCACTGCCAGCCACAACCCGCCTCGCGACAACGGCTACAAGGTCTACCTCGGCGACGGAGCCCAGATCGTCCCGCCCGTCGACTCCGAGATCGCCAGTGCCATCCTCACCGCATCGGAGGCACCGGTGGGGTTGTCGGACCCCGACGACCCGCAGATCGTGGCCGTGGGTGACGAGATCGTCGATGCCTATCTGGAGATGGTCGAGCAGTGTCGCCTGGTACCCGAGGCCCCTGGCGTATCGACGGTGTACACGGCCATGCACGGAGTGGGCCGCGATCTGCTCACCGCCGCCTTCGCCCGGGCGGGCTACCCCGCGCCGCATCAGGTCGCCGAACAGGTCGACCCCGATCCCGACTTTCCGACGGTGGCGTTCCCCAATCCTGAGGAGCCGGGCGCACTCGACCTCGCGCTCGCCCTCGCCGACCGGGTGAGCCCCACCTTGGTGATCGCCAACGATCCCGACGCCGATCGCCTGGGGGTAGCGGTGCGCGGCCCCGACGGATGGCGGGCTCTGTCGGGCAACGAGGTCGGCGTCCTGCTCGGCGATCACATCCTGCGCCACACCAGCGGGCCCGACCGGCTGGTGGTCACCACCATCGTGTCGTCGCGGCTGTTGTCGGCCATGGCGGCGGCCGCGGGGGTGCATTACGCCGACACCCTCACCGGCTTCAAGTGGATCGTGCGCCCCGCCATCGCGGATCCCTCCAGGCGGTTCGTGTTCGGCTACGAGGAGGCCCTCGGCTACGCGGTGACCGACCGGGTCCGCGACAAAGACGGCATCTCCGCGGCGTTGTTGTTCGTGGAGTTGGCCTCGGTGCTGGCCGAGTCCGGTCGCACGGTGCTCGATCGACTCGACGAGCTGGCCGTCGAGCACGGCCTCCATGTCACCGACACTTGGGCCATCCGCTTCGACGGCATCGCGGCCGGGGCCCAGATGGCCTCGGTGATGGCGGCGGTGCGCTCGCTGACGCCTCCGACGCTCGGCGGTCTGCCCGTCACCGGCACCCACGACTACCTCCACCCGGCCGCGGGGTTGGAGCCTACCGATGCGGTGCGCCTCGACCTGGATGACAGGGGCCGGGTGGTGGTTCGTCCGAGCGGTACCGAACCCAAGGCCAAGGTCTACATCGAGGTGGTCCAGCCAACCTCAGCCACCACGATCGAAGCCGATCGCCGGACCGCTCAGGAGTCGATAGCGGCCATCAAGGAAGACCTCGCCGGCCACCTTGGCCTCGCCGGCACCTGACCAGATGCGAAGATGTCCCCATGGGACGGCGTCTAATCGGGGGGGCACTGGTCGGTATCGGCCTGGTCGTGGCATCGATCGCCTGGGCGGGGTACTCCGCCAGTCGCACGGTTCTCGATCCGGGCCGGTCCCAGGCGATTGCCGACGACCTCTATCAGGACCGTGAGGTGCGCGAGCAGCTCCGCTCCTCGATGGCCAGCGCCCTGGGCGCCGCGCTCCCCGACGGAGTGTCGGTCAACCGGTCCGAGTTGGTGGCCGCCGCCGACCGGGCGCTCGATGACCCCGCGGTCGAGTCGTTGCTCGTCGGCGGCCTGATTCGCTCGCACCAACGGTTCCTTGGCGACGACCCCAACCCGGACGAACCCATCGTCATCGACGGTGCCGCCATGGCCCGGGCATCCCGCGAAGCGCTGATCAGTGTCCGGCCCGACCTCTTCGACGTGGTCCCCGAGCCGCCTTCGGTACCGGTCGAGCTGCCCGTCGACCGGCTACCCAACGCCGGTGGCTTCCGCACCTGGCTCAACGGAATGGTGGCCATGGCGGCCGCACTCGCGGTTGGGCTGGTGGTCGCGGCGTTCGTGCTCACCAACAACCGGCCCGCCATTTTGCGGCGGGTGGGTTTCTGGGCTGTCGGCGCCTCGATGTTCTGGATAGTTCTCGGCTATGTGCTGCCCCAGCTCGCCCATCTTCTGATCCCCGGCCAAGCGGCCATCCTGGCCGGTATCTGGGGGGTGGCGGCGGGGGGAATGCTCGACCCGTCAAAGACCGCTCTCATCGCCGGGGTCGCCGCGGTCGTCGTGTCGTATGGATGGACGGCCATCGCCGCGTTGGCGGGCGGAGGCTCCCGGTCCCGGCGCGACACCCGAGCGCGTGAACCCCGGGTGGCCGAGCCCCGTTCCCGCCAACAGGTGGCCATGGCCATGCCCCAAGGCGTCCGCCAGGGCCAGCCACCCCAGCCGGGCCCACCACAGCCCACCCGCACCCCTGGTCCGGTCACCCCACCCCAGGGCACTCCGGTGGTTCGCCAGCCGGGGCTGTTCCCCGCTCCACCCGTCGCGGCGCCGCCATCGTCTCGGTCTCGTGATTCGGTGCCGCGGTGGGTCGAAGGGGTCGGCTACGTCGACGAGGCTCCCGACGACGGTGGCCCCGATCCCACTCGCGCCGGCTGATCAGCACCTCATCGACGCCCTCGGGATCCACATGGCCGAGATCCCGGCCACCAAGAGGTGCAGGGGCCGTCGCGGCGTGGCGCGGCGGGTCGTCGGTTCCATCGGTCGACAGCGACGATACCGTCGAAACCATGACCGCGACCGAGCCGACCGTGGGGCGGGTACGACATCTCGACGAGCTGGAGTTCACCAACCGGTGGACCCAGGCGCTGCCCGCCGACCCCGACAACGGGCTGCGGCCACGCCAGGTCGCGGAAGCGGCGTTCACCCGGGTCGAACCCACGCCGGTGGCCTCGCCGCGCACCCTTGCGGTGTCCTCGGAAGTCGTCGAGCTGCTCGGACTCGATCCGGCGGTGGTCGAGAGCCAGGACTTCGCCGACGTTTTCGCCGGGAACCGGGTGCCCAACGGCGCCGACCCTCATGCCCAGGTGTACGGCGGCCATCAGTTCGGCACCTGGGCCGGCCAGCTCGGCGACGGCCGCGCCATCTCTCTCGGCGAGGTCCGCGACACCAACGGCGGCTACCAGACGCTCCAGCTCAAGGGCGCCGGCCCCACGCCCTATTCCCGTCATGCCGACGGGCGGGCGGTGCTGCGATCGTCGTTGCGCGAGTTCCTGTGCAGCGAGGCCATGTTCCACCTGGGCATTCCCACCACCCGCGCCCTGTCGCTGGTGCTCACCGGCGACGAAGTGGTGCGCGACATCATGTACAGCGGGAACCCGGCCCCTGAGCCTGGTGCCGTGGTCTGCCGGGTGGCCCCCTCGTTCACCCGGTTCGGCACCTTCCAGCTGCCCGCCGCCCGCGGCGACCTCAAACTGCTGCGCCAGCTGATCGAGGTCACCCTCGAACTCGACTTCCCCCACCTCGCCGCCGACCTCGGTTCGGGGTCTGAGGCCGGCTTCGAAGAGCTCGTGGCCCGCTGGTTCGACGAGGTGTGCGAACGCAGCGCCAACCTGGTCATCGACTGGATGAGGGTTGGCTTCGTCCACGGCGTGCTCAACACCGACAACATGTCGATCCTCGGCCTGACCATCGACTACGGGCCCTATGGCTGGCTCGAGGACTTCGACCCCACCTGGACTCCCAACACCACCGACGCCGGCCAACGCCGGTACCGCTACGGCGCCCAGCCCCAGATCGTGCAGTGGAACCTGCTTCAGCTGGCCCAGGCGGTCGCCTCGCTGACCCAGCAACCCGCGCCCCTCGAGGCGAGCTTGAGCCGCTTCGCCGAGGTCTACCACGAGCGCTATCTGTCCATGATGGCCAACCGTCTGGGGTGGGGCGAGGCGGATCCAACCCGCGATGCGCAGCTCGTCGAATCGTTGTTCGCGGCCCTCACCTCGGCCGAGATCGACCAGGTCATCTTCTTCCGGGAGCTCGCCCAGGTGCCTGTAGCCGAGACGGTCAGCGACGACGATCTGCTCGCCCCGCTCGCCAACGCCTGGTACGACCCCGATGCCATCGTGGGCGACGTGCGCGACGGCCTGGTGGCGTGGCTGCGGTCGTGGGCGGAGCGGGTTCGCAACGGCGGAGTGACCGACGAGGCGGAGCGCCGCCGCCGGATGGACGCGGTGAACCCCAGGTTCGTGCTGCGCAACTACCTGGCCCAGGAGGCGATCGACGCCGCCGCGCGGGGCGACTATGCCCTGCTCCACGAACTGCACGATGTGCTGCGGCGTCCCTACGACGACCAACCGGGCAAGGAACGCTTCGCTGACCGTCGCCCCGAGTGGGCCCGCCACCGGGTCGGCAGCTCGATGCTGTCCTGCAGCTCCTAGTTTTCGGCAGCCTGGTCTCGCCCGGCGAGCCAGGTGGCAAGCACCCGTTCGAGGTTCAACGGCATCATGTTCGACGGCGGCCCACTCGCCGCCTTGCGGTTCACGTCAAGGATCTGCTCGTTGATGTCGGCCACGATGCGCCGCACCTCGTCCTCGTTGGTCGCGGCTGCGATGTCCTCCAACGCCCGGTCGAGGTTCTTGCGCACCCGAATGGTCTTGGGTAGCTGATCGAGGCCTTCGCGGGCCATCAGACCCTGGGCGAACCAGTCGTCGGGCCGACGCTGACCGAGGCTGGGAATGGGCTTGCCGTGCAGCGAGTTGTCGGCGAACTCGCCTCGCTCCTGGGCCTGACGGATGAGACGGTCGATCCAGGTCTCCCAGTCGAGCCCCGGCGGTTTCCGCTGTTCGCTCACCCGACCAGGTTACGCACCCGCGTTCAGTTCTCGGATGTCGAGGCCGGCGAGAGGGCCGATCACGATTGTGGCCGGTGACTTCACTCCGACGTCGCCGACCAGGGCCAGGGTGCTGCGGGTTATCTCCTGCTGGTCGGTGGTGGCCCAGCGCACGGCGGTGACC
>CAZEFG010000014.1:0-19457 GCA_964511355.1 uncultured Iamiaceae bacterium | reverse complement strand
GCAGCCAGAAGCGCCTGCCCGATTCGGGACTGCGCGACAACCACATGCAGTGGGACTTCTGGACGCTCAATCCCGAGTCGGCTCACCAGGTCACCTACCTCATGGGCGACCGGGGTCTGCCTCGCTCCTGGCGCACCATGGGCGGGTACGGATCGCACACCTTCATGTGGGTGAACGCGTCCGGGGAGCGGTTCTGGGTCAAGTACCACTTCCATGCCACCCTCGGCTGGGACACCTTCACCAACCAGGAGGCCATGGCGATGGCGGGCAGCGATGCTGACTTCCACCGGCGCGACCTCTTCGAGGCGATCGAGGGGGGCGACCACCCCACCTGGAGGCTCAAGGTCCAGGTGATGCCCTATGACGACGCCAGGACCTATCGGTTCAACCCCTTCGACCTCACCAAGATCTGGCCCCACTCCGATTACCCGCTGATCGAAGTGGGCACCATGACCCTCAACAAGAACCCCGAGAACTTCTTCGGCGACATCGAACAAGCCGCCTTCTCGCCGGGCAATGTGGTGCCCGGGATCGGCCTGTCGCCCGACAAGATGCTGTTGGGTAGGGCCTTTGCCTACAACGACGCCCAACGCAACCGCATCGGAACCAACTTCCATCAGCTGCCGGTCAACAAGGCCCGGACCGAGATCAACACCTACATGTTCGACGGCCAGATGATGTACGACCATCGCGGCAACGCACCGGTGTATGCCCCCAACTCACAGGGTCGCAGTTTCGCCGACGGCGGAGCCGACCTTGAAGAGTCGTGGGCGGTCGACGGCGAGCTGGTGCGCCAGGCCTACAACCTGCACTCCGAGGATGACGATTTCGGCCAGCCCGGCACCTTGGTGCGCGAGGTGTTCAACGATGCCCAACGCGACAGTCTCGTTGAGACGGTGAGCGGCAGCCTCCTCGGCGGTGTCCGCAGCCCTGTGCTCGAGCGGGCGTTCGAGTACTGGAAGAGCGTCGACCCTGATGTCGGCAAACGCATCGAGGAGAAGGTGCGGCACGGCGCGGCCCCCGAACCCGCCTCCGGCATGAGCGAGGCCTAACCGCCGGGGGTTCGCCCCCACCCCAATGGCGGTGACTATGGTTCCCGCAGCCAGTGCCATCAGGTTCAGCGGGGGTGTAGAAGTTGTCGACGGTCATCGCAGAAGGTCACGCGCCTTCGGCGATGGCGCCGCCGCTCTCATCCCCCGAGCCCGGCCAGGATTGGGACCCAGCACCGCTGTGGTCCCCCGCTGAAGAACGGGCGCTGCTGAACGCGGCGCGCAACCGGCGGCCGGATCGCATCGAGGGCTGGACCCTCGCTTCGGTGGTGAGCTTCAAGGTTCTGCGGTCCCCCCGGGCAATGGTCGCCACCGCCTTGCAGGCCGTGGTGCTGGTGGCCTTCGTGGTCATGTTGCGCGACCTGGTCTCGTTCAGCTCGTGGGGTCAGATCTGGCAGGTGTTCCGGTATCCCCTGTGGACCGTGGCGCTGCTCATGCTCGCCACCATCCGCACCCGGGCCATGCCCGCTCGAAAACTCCTGCGCTACTGGCTCATGGGGACGATGCTGGTCACCTCGATCGTGCACTACCTGGCCGGTCCGCTGGCCGACCTGTTCGCCGGCAGCGACCAGACCGTGATGATCGTGCCCTGGCTGGAAGAGCTGGCCAAGGTGGCACCGGTGGCAGCTCTGCTCGGAACGCGCCGCTGGAGCCCGGTCCGCTTAGGGCTGTCGGACCTGGTCGTCATCGGGTTCGTGTTGGGCTACGGGTTCCGATTCACCGAAGACGCCCTGTGGGACCGGGCCCGGGGTGGGGGCTTCAGTGGCCTCTGGGGCTGGATCGTTCCCGACGCCGTCCCCGTCGGAGGTGGCCACGTTGTGGTCGGCCACGCCACCTGGACCGCACTGGCCGCCGTGGGCCTGGGCCTGATCGTGCTGCACTGGCGTAAGCCGTGGCTGGCAGCGGCGGGCGGGGTGTTCTTCGTGGTCCCGATCCTCGATCACATGCGGGCCAACGACTACACCCGCACCGAGCCTTGGCTTCACAACCTGCTGTTCGACCTTCGCCTGGTGCCACTGTTCTTCGTGGTGGCCGTGGCCGTGGCGGTGCTGGTCGATCGGCGCACGCTCATGCGGATGAAAGCGGCCGACCACCTGCTCGTCGACGTCGAACTACGCCCCGCGCCAGCCTCGTCTGGTCGTCCCGGCGACCCGGGCGTGTTCGCCGCCTTGGTCGCGCGATTGCGCTACCTCAGGCTCCGCAACAGCGCATGGTTCAAAGCGGCCGAGCGACCCGATCCCTGGCCCGAGCACCGTTGTCCCCGGGACGTGGCGACACTGGCGCGCATCGGTCGCACCGGCCGTCGGGCCGGAGTGCTCGACGGGAACCGCGCCCTCGACCGAGCCTGGGCCATCGACCCCGTCGACCCTCGTCGTCAGCGCTGGATCGACACCCACGGCTGGACTCCCTATGTGGTCGAGACCACCGCCGAAGGTGCCGTGGCCCACTCCGTCGAGCCCGCCCCTGGTCGCCCCCACGCCCGGCCTCAACCGGCCTCGACCATGGACGCCAACTGGTGGCGCGACCTGGCCATCGCTGGAGGGGTCGTCGGCGGCACCTCCGCGCTCTTGATCCTGACCGGCGACGACCACTCCCAGGCGATGTCGGCCCTGGGGACGCTCGACGCCGATCGTTGGGGCCCCGCTCCCTCTTCGCCTCGCTGGCTCACGTCGTTGCCTGACGCCACCAACGATCTTCCCGGGGCGGCCGTCGCCGGCGGCCCGGCGAGTGCCGGCCCCGGCAGTGACTCGGGCCATGACCCCGACTCCGATGCTCCCCCCAGCCCCGACGACCGCCCGGAGGACTGTTCGTGAGTGGCGTGGTTCATCCGACCATCGATCCCGCCACCCTCACCTTCGGAGTGGGCGTCGACCTCGGCTCGGGCGTGCACCTGCACCTTGACGAGCGGTGGGCCTCCTTCCGCCCCCTCAGCCGGAGCCTGAGGGTGCCGCTATGTGGAGCGCTTGTCCCCGACGACCTCGAATCCATCGTCATCAGGGCCGGTCTCCCCGATGGTGTGGTCGAACAGGAACTGACACCAGTACCCCACCTGGTGTGGGACCACCTCTGGTCAGGCCTCGATCAGGCCGCCCAGCCGATCGCCGGATCGGTCGTGGTGCCGATGCGGGTGGGTTGGAAGCGGCGGGCCCGACGGGGGATTCCCCGCCGCACCCAGTGGTGGGACCAAGTCAAGGTCATCGGTACCTGGGATGGGCGTGAGTTGGGGCTCGGGGGTCTGGTGCCGGCTGGCTACCACCATCTCGAAGCCGATGCCGCAGTGATGTGGAGCGGGAACGGCCAGCGCAACACCGAGGTCGAAATCGTGCTCGGGGAGATGCGAGGAGCCCGCAACCTGCACCGGGTACCCGCCGCCGACGACGACCAACTCGTGGTCACCCGGCGGGGCATCCATGTCTTCGACGCCAAGGGACGCCATCGCTACACCGTCGACCACGCTCACCACCGCGAGCGGTTCTCGACCCGGTACGACGAGCACGGGCGCCTAGCGGGTTGGGTGGTCGACGGCTGGTCGCAGTATCAAGTCGAGCATCACCATGGTGAGGCGCACATCACCGCGCCCGGCGGACATCGTTCGGTCATCCGGTTGCGCGACGACCTGCGCATCACCAGCGCGGTCCTCCTGACCGGTGGCGAGGTCACCTTCGCCGTCGACTCCTTCGGAGTGGTCGAGAGCATCACCGACCCAGTGGGGCTACGGGTCGATGTGGGGCACGATCCCGATGGGCGGGCCACGTCGCTGCAATGGTCGAGCGGCGCCCGGTTCGACACTGTGATGGTCCCGCTTGTCGACGGCCAGGGTTCTCGCACGCTGACCGCCGGCGGCCGCGAGTTCAGCGAGACGCGACTACGTCTCCCCGATGGAGCCCATCAGATTCGTCGCCGGTGCTGCGGTTCTGAGGCCGAGACCGTATCGACCACCCGCGGTGAGGAGACGCTCACCATCCGGCCCGACGGAACCCAGATCCAACGGCTGAGCCACGCCGCCCGCTCGGCCACGGCCGAGACGACCACCGACCGGGTCCTGCTGCGCACGCCCCAGGGACGAGCGCACGAGATCACGAGGACCCGCATCAGCAGCGTCGACGGAACCGTAGAGGAGCGCCTCCAGAAAGGGACTCGGGTTTGGCATCGCCGCTTCGACGCCCTGACCGGATCGCTCACCGAGACTTCGCCTTCGGGTCTGGTCACCCGTTTCGTGGCCGAGGGCGACGATCTCCAACGCTGGTCGCGCCCCGACGCGGGAACCATCGAGTACCACAGGGTCGATGGTCTTCCGGTCCGGATCGTCCGGGGTGACCAGGTCAGCGACGTCACCTACGACGACCACGGCCGGGTGGCTGCCATCTCCGAAGGTGGCCGCGTCCTGGAGTTTCGCCATGACGCCGCCAGCCAACTGGTGGCCGAGGAACTAGCCGCCGGTTGGTTGCTCTACGAGCGCGATCCCGCCGGCCGCATCGTGGCCACCACCGTTCCTTCGGGCCACACCACCCGCTATGAACGCGCCGTCGACGGCCTGGTCACCGCGGTGGTGCGACCCACCGATGACGGTGAGGTGACCGAGCGGCTCACCTACGACGACGATCGCCAGTTGATCGCCCGACACGTCGAGGGTGCGAGCCCGGTGGCTTATCAGCTCGACCCAGCCGGCCGCGTGACGTCGACCCGGGCGGGCGACACCCGCGTCGACAGCGAGTGGGACGCGGCATCGGGCCGCCCGATACGCATGGTGACCGAAGCCGCCGACGCCGTGGTCTACCACCGCGACGGTTACCTCCTGCTGGCCGAGGAGGCCCAAGGGCGGGTCCCGGGAGTGGTGGCCTACGAATACGACTCCGACCACCTCGTCTCCGCGGTCACCATCTCAGGGACGCGCTTGAACGTCGAGCGCGACGCTGACGGCGAAGTGGTGGTGTACGGACCGGTGCGGGCGGTGCGATCCCCCGAGCGCGGCCTGGTGGGCCAGATCCTGGTAGGCGGGCTGGCGACCAGCTACGAGTACGACGCCACCGGAGCGATGATCTCGCACGCCACCTACCTCGGTGAGACGCTCGTCTTCGCCGAGACGATCACCCGTGGAACCCGCGGGGAGATCACCACGGTGGTCGAGCACCGGGGCGGCGACGCGGTGCCCACCACCTACAGCTACGACGAGACGGGGCGGTTGGCTCGGGTCGAGCGCGACGGCCAACGCCTGCTCGGCCTCACCTATGACCACGGGGACAACGTGGTGAACTATGAGCGCGGAGGCTCCACCGACGTGGCCGAGGTGGGGGCCGGCGATCGACTGCGTTCCTACGCGGGTGCTCCTACGCCACATTCGCCAGCCGGGAACATCCTCGAGCTAGCTGGCCGTGAGTTCCGCTACGACGGGATGGGTCAGGTGGCTGAGGTGGTCGTGGAGGGCGGACCCACCGTCGGCTACCGCCGCGACGCCAAGCGCCGACCCATCGAGGTCACCGTCGACGAGACGACGCTCTGGCAGTTGCTGTGGGCCGACGACCGGGTCGCGGCCATCACCTGTCCCGACGGCCGCACCCTGCGGTGCGCGTCGGCCACCGGACGAGTGGCCCCCGACGCCATCTTCGACGACAACCGGACGTTCCGGCTGATCACCGACCACCGGGGCAGTGTCCGCCTGGTGGTCGACGCCACCTCCGGCGAGTTGATGCAAGATCTGCGATACGACCCGCTAGGTCATGTGATCGAAGACTCGAACCCCGGGTTTCAGCCGTTCGGGTACGCCGGAGCGTTGCACGACACCACGACTGGCCTGGTGCATCTGGGTGCGCGCGAGCTCGACGTCCGCACTTCGCGTTTCCTTCAGCCGGACCCCATCGGTTTCGCCGGAGGCCAGCCGAATCTCTACCTGTACGCGGCCGGTGACCCGGTGAACCGTCATGACCCGGGCGGTCTGCAGAGCAGTGGCACCGGCACGGTCGAGGTGTGCAAGGTCGAGGTCGGCACATCAGCTCCTTCGACCCCGACATCCCAAGACCACGGCTTCCTCAAGTTCGGAGATCGCCGGCGCGGGATGGGTGGCTCGGCGGGCAACACCAGGTGGGTGGACGAGCATGAGGGAAGGGCGCCCAGCGAAGCCTGTCACGAGGTTGAGAACGTCGATGCCGAGTGCCTCGAGACCTACACCACGCCCGGCACCCCGCTCGGGCGCTACCACCCCTACAACATCTGCTGGGATTCGGTCTGGGATGCTCTCGATGCCTGCTCGGTGCCGGGCAAGCGCTGGAAGTGGGGCGACCGCCGCCCGGGCGATCCGGCCATGCCCCTCGCCAAGGGGCACCAGGTGGGTCGCCCCGCGCGTCGAGGAGCCCAAAAGGCGGTTGGCGCGGTTGTCGATGCCGCAGGTGCGGTGGCCGACGCCCCCGCCAACATCGCCAAGGGCGCCCGGAAAATGGCGAACGAGTTCGGCAAGTTCATCAACGACGTCTACGGGTACTGAACACCTGAGCTGGTCGACCGTTGGCCGACGCGCCATCGGTCGGCGTGGCCGCTAGGAGAGTGCGGCTCGCAGCCTTGGCTCCCAACTGGCGTCGTGCACGATGCGCTCTACGAGTGCAGCCCGCGCCCAGCGCACGACTTCGAGGGTGCGCACGGCTAGAGCCCACCGGCCAAGGCGGTCGGGGGGTGAGGCGATGGCCTCGCGCCGGAAGCTGGTGGCCAGCAGGACCGCGTTGAGCCGCTCTGCGTCGGTGGTCTCGAACACGAAGGTGGCCCGGTCGTCGGTGTCGGCGGCTTCGACCACGATACGGGTCCCGATCGGCGCCAGGGCGAAGGGCATGGTCTGGATGCTGGGTCCACACTTGATCCCCAGCCGCAGCTTCTCGCCCGCCAGTTCGGCGAGCAGGGCGATCTCGTCTGCTCGCCGGCCGCGGTCGAGGGCGCCGCGCAGCGCCGACCAGGAGCCGCCAGCCTCCGATTCGTCGATGGCCCAACCATCCGAGGCCGGTAAGGCAGCCAGCGCGGGATCGAGTTCGGCGTAGGCGGCCGAGGTGCGGGCCGCCAGGTCGGCCTGCGCCCGGTCGAGGCGCTGGAGGAATTCATCGGTGCGGTTGCCGAAATGGCGCAGCGACAGATGGGGGAGCCCCCGGGCGAGGAGCCGCAGGTCGTAGCCGTTGCGCTCCACTTCTGCGAGACACGAAAGGGGGAGCATGTCGGGGACGCCGGTCAAAGGCTCGACGGTGAGACCGTCGGGAAACAGATGCACCCGCACCCGCTCGTCGCCCCGCTTGGCGTCGAACACCTCGATCGGGGCATCGCCGGTCCACTGGAGCAGGGCGGCTCGCCGGGCGCGGCCCCGGGCCTCGGTGAGTTCCATGACGAAGCGGTCGAAGCCGGTGGACAGGTGGCTGATGGTGCAGGCCTGACCCTCGAAGGTGCGGAGATGGATCTGGTGATCGGCCACCGTCAGGTGGTCGAGGTCGACCCAGGCGAGGGTTCGGTCCCCCACGACTAGCGCCTCCGGCGTGATCTCGGCCTCGGCTGGCTCGCCACCGACCCGGGCATCGAAGCCGGACATGCTCGCCCCGGCTCAGGCCTTCGTGCCGCACTCAGGGCAGAACTTGGCTCCGCTGAGCGTTGTTCCGCAGTTGGTGCATTCGTCCTTTGGTTGCAGCGACTCGCCGCACTCGGGACAGAACTTTCCGCCCGACACGGTGGCCGAACAACTCGGACAGCTCACCCGGGCCCGGGTCGTGATGTCGAGATCCTTGGTCCAGTCGACCTCTTGGGTCTTCTCCTGGATCTGTTGAACCTGAGCGGCCGCCTGCGCCCGGGACAGTTCATCGGCGACACTGGGCGAGCAGTTGAGGCACTGGCCGATGTCGTCGTTCCAGCACACCTCGTGACACACCCAGTTACCGCACCCTCGGCACTGGCGGAAGTTGGGGCGGATGGCTTCGACGGCGGTGGCGAGCGCCTTGTCCTTGGCGGCTGATCCGGTGGCCCGGTCGTACAGCTCGGTGGAGGCATTGCCGAGGCGGTCGACCACGCCGAACTTGTTGTTCAGCGAGCCGAGGCCCCTGAGAAGTCGGGTACCGGTCGCCATCTTGTCGCGCTGGAAGGGCGACCGGTATCCGTTGCCGCAGCGTTCGCAGATGAACTCGAACTGGTACCCGTCGTTGTTGGACAGGTCGCGGAAGTTGTCGGTGAAGGGAACGATTCCACTCATCGAATATCTCCTGGATCAAAGGCGCCCGAGAGCGATTGCGGCCAGTTTCTTGGCCGCGGGTGGCAAGACCCTAATCCACCCTTTCGTGGCCTCGATCCTCCTCCTATAGTTATTCTGGGATCTACTAGAAAAACTGGAGGCGCCGGGTGGCGACCCAACTTGACGGCGCGACGAAAGCGCACTCTGTGTCGGGTACCGGCGCGGCGGTTGAGTTCCGTTCGCTCGATCTCGTTCGTAGGGGACATCGCCTGTTGTCGGGGTTCACGACGGCCTTGGCGCCGGGTGAAACGCTGGCGATCATGGGTCCCTCCGGCGCGGGCAAGACCACCCTGGTGCGCACGGCGGCGGGCCTGGTAACGCCCTCGGCAGGGTCAGTGGTCCGGCCCGAGGGTCGGGTGGCGATGGTGTTTCAGGATCCCCGGTTGCTGCCGTGGCGCAGCGCGCTGGCCAATGTCGAGTTGGTGCTCGACCGGTCCGAACGTGAGCTGGGACGCCTCTGGCTCGAACGGGTGGGGCTGGGCGACGCCCTGGACGTGTTCCCGTCTGCTCTTTCCGGGGGGATGCGCCAACGGGTTGGGATCGCCCGGGCCCTCGCCTACCGCGCTCCGCTGGTGGTGGTTGACGAACCGTTCTCACACCTCGACGCCGTCACCGCCCAGGCCCTGCGTGACGAGCTTTCGGGTCATCTCCGGGCCGTCGGGTCCACCGTGCTGTGGGTCACCCACGATCGTGATGAGGCTGACGCGGTTGCCGATCGCACCCTGGTGATGGCCGGCCCTCCCCACGGCGAATGGTCCGTGATCACTAACCCCGAGACTGCGGATACGCGGCCCGCACCTTCACCCGTCCAGCGCGAGCTGGCTGGAGCCGGCAACGGCAGTCCACCCGACTCGTCCCGCTGAACGTTTCGACTCCATCCCCTACCAAGGAGCAGCTCATGTACCGAGTTCTCACTGCCGTGTTGGCCCTCACGTTGGTGGCGGGGGGCTGCAGCAGCGAAGCGTCATCGCGGACCGCCGCTTCGCCAAGTGCCGCCGACCCGACGGCCCCCATCGAGGGGGAGCCCGAACGTCTGCCACAGCTGCGGTTCATCCACCCCGAGAACCTTGCGTTCGCTGCTCCCTTCGCGCTCATCGACCCAGACGGAGCGCTCGGCGAGGTGGCCGATGCGGTCACCACCGACTCCTGGTCGACGCCTGACGTGTTGCGATCGTACCTGGTCAACGGCGACGTCGAGGTGGCGGCGGTGCCCACCTACGTGGGGGCCAACCTGGCCAATCGGGGAGTCGACGTGCGCATGGCGGCCGTGTTGGTGTGGGGCTTGATCTGGGTGATCGGGCCTGATGGCACGCCCGCTGACTGGGACGAGTTGCGGGGCCAGACAGTGATGGTGCCGTTCCAGAACGACATGCCTGACCTGGTGTTTCGGTACCTCGCCAACGCCAACGGCTTGATCCCCGGCCAAGATTTCACCATCGAGTACTACGCCCAGCCGCCGGAAGTGGTGGCTCGGCTGGTCCAGGGAGCGGGGACCTGGGCGGTGCTCCCCGAGCATGTCGCCACGGTCGGACTCAGCCGTGCCGATGAGCAGGAGCGAGGCCTCGGCCGGGTCTTCGATCTCCAACAGGAGTGGTCGAAGGCCACGGGTCTCGATGCCCTCATCCCCCAGGCCGGAGTGGTCATGCCTGGCTCCCTGGTCGAGGATCGCCCCGATGTCCTCGCCGCGGTGCTCGACGAACTGGAACGTACTGTCGCCCTGGTCAACGACCGCTCACCTGACGTCCTCGACCGGCTGGCCACCACCTCGGGACTTCCCGCGCCGCTCATCGACGGCCTCATCCCGAGGCTCAACCTGGAGGTGATGGCCGCGGCCGACGCCCGCGAGGTGCTCGAACGCTTCTTCTCCGAGTTGTACACCCTGTCGCCCGACATCATCGGCGGCACGCTTCCCGCCGACTCCTTCTATCTGGAGGATCCTCGGTGAAGGCGGACCTCCTGCCCGTTGACCCGACAGTCGACGCCCTGCGTTCCCCCGAACCGCCCGCGCTGCCCGGACCCCCCGCGGAGGCGGGCGGCGTCAGGCGGCGGAGTGCGGTGATCGCAACGGCGGTAGGGGTCGGACTCATCCTCGGCGCATGGGCCTTGCTCGCCCAACGCCAGCCCGAGCTCATCCTGCCCTCGCCCCGTCAGACCTGGATGGCGCTGATGGAGCTGATCGCGAGCGGCACGGTCGTCGCCGAGTTGGTTCGAACCCTCGGTCGGGCGGCGGTGGGTGTAGGCCTGGCGCTCGTGGTGGGAGGGCTCTGGGGAACGGTCAACGGGCGGTCAGCGTGGGTGGCCGCCGTCAGCCGACCGGCGCTGTCGAGCCTGCTCGCCCTCCCGCCGGTCATCGTGGTGGCGGTCGGGCTGGTGTGGCTCGGGCCTGGAGCGTCGGTGACCCGCATGGTCATCGCGGTGGTGGCCTTGCCGCTGATCGTGGTGGCCGTCCAGGAAGCCATCGCCGACCTCGATCGCGACCTGTTGGAGATGGCCTCGGTGTTCGACATGTCGAGGAGGCGGGTGCTGCGCCACATAGTGATCCCGGGCATCGCCTCGCCGGTCACCGCAGTGGTGTCAGTGGTGGTGGGCCAGGCGTTGCGGGTGGCGGTCATGGCCGAACTGCTGGCTTCCTCTGACGGTATCGGGGCTGAGATCTCCCTCGCCCGCACCAATCTCGAGACCGCCGACCTCTTTGCCTGGGCGCTGGTGATGGTGACGGTGGTGATCTCGGTCGAGGTCCTCGTCCTGCGCCCGATCACGGCCAGGGCCACCCGCTGGCGCAACGCCTGATCAGTGGGGGGCGTGAGTCGTCACCTTCACCCCGCGCATCGCCCACCCCACTGCTGCGGCACCGGCCGCCAGCAAGACCATCCCTACCCACCCTGCGCCACGGATCCCCGCGGCGAAGGCGCCTTGGGCGGTATCGATCAGGGTGATGGCCGCATCGGGCGCCACATGGAAGCTGGCCTCCAGAGCCCCAGTCAGGTTGTCGGAAGCCTGGTCACGAATCGGACCGGCCGGCAACGCGTCGAGCACGGTTCCATCGGCGGCGATCCGGCTGCGGTAGACGGCGGCGGTGGTGCTGCCCAAGGTGGCGATGCCGGCCGCCGCCCCCAGCTCAAAGGCCGTCTCGGAGATCGCCGACGCGGCACCGGCGCGCCGGGAGGGCACGATCGCCATCACCAGGTTGGCGCCGATGCTCGCTGCCGCGCCGCAGCCAAAGGCGATGAAGACCATGGCCAGCACCACCAGATGGCCGCCGCCGGTTCCGGGTATCTGAGCCAGAACAAACATGCCCAGGCCACCGACCAGAAGCCCGACGGCCACCAGCCGGCCCGGCCCGACCTTGCGCATTAGCGCCGCGGCACCGAGCGAGGCCACGAACGCGGCGGCCATCGCGGGTACGAGGTGCCAACCGGCGGCCAATGGTCCCAAGCCCAACACCAGCTGAAGGTGCTGAGCCACGAGGAAGATGGTGCCCACGAGGGCGAAGTTGGTGAGCAGGTTGGCGGCCACCGCCGTGGAGAAGGTCCGGTTGGCGAACAGGCTCACATCAAACAGCGGCTCGACCTGGCGCCGTTGGCGTCGGACGAAGCCGACACCGATCACCACACCGACCAAGGCGATGGCGACATGTCGCAACGAGGGTCCGTGCTCGGCGGCCTGTTTCATGGCGAAGACCACCGGCAACACGGCGCCGAGTGACATCACGTTGGACAGCGGATCGAAGGGCCCGGCCTGGTCGTTGCGCGATTCGGGCACGAGGCGGGGGGCAGCCACGAGCAGCACCGCCATGACCGGCACCGCCACCAGGAAGACCGACCCCCACCAGAAGTGTTCGAGCAGCCAGCCGCCGATGATCGGCCCGAGCGCCGCTCCAACGGCAAACGTCGAGCTCCACAATCCGATGGCCACCCGGCGTCGGGCCGGATCGGGGAAGACGCTGCGGATGAGCGACAGCGTCGAGGGCATGAGGGTCGCGCCCGCCACCCCCAGCAAGGCCCGAGCGGCGATCAGCATGGCGGGCGAGGTGGCAAAGGCGGCCACGAACGACGCGGACGCGAACCCGGCGGTGCCGATCATGAGGAGCCGTCGCCGACCGATTCGGTCGCCGAGGTTGCCCATGGTGACGAGCAGGCCGGCGATCACGAAGGGGTAGACGTCGACGATCCAAAGCAGCTGGGTGGCGGTGGGCTGAAGATCGGCGCTCAACGCCGGCACGGCGAAGCCCAAGACGGTGTTATCGATCGAGATGACCAACACGGCCAACGCCAAAACGCCGAGTGCGATCCATTGGCGGGCGGGAGGCAGTTGAGGGCTGGGGTGGGTCTCGGTGTCCATGGCGCAGCGCGTACTCCTGCGCCGTCTTGTCGTGTCCGGGTACGGCAGCCCTCGTCCGGGTGCCCGCTCTGGGCACTACTGGGTGGATATTACCGGCTCGAGCCTCGACGCCGACCGGCGGAGAGTGGGGGCGCGCCCCGACCGTCTTGCCCGCGCAGCGGAGCGTCTGGTGGTATGGGTCGACCCTAAATTCACCCTGGGCCAAAAATTGTGGTTTAGGGGGTCCGAAAACCTACGCGGTGCTGGTCGTGCTGCGTCCGAACTCGAGGACACCCACATGTCGATGATCCCGTACCTGAGCGTTGCCTGTTCGCTGGCCGCTCTCGTTCTCGCCTTCTACTTCTTCGGCGTTGTTCGCCGGTCGAGTCCGGGTACTCCTCGGATGGTCGAGCTGATGGAAGCCATCCAGGTCGGCTCTCGCAGCTTCCTGCGCCAGGAGTACATCTGGGTGGGGGCCATGGCGACGGTCGTGGCGGTGATCATCGCCCTGTTCTTGCCGGAAGGACCCTGGCGGGCGCTGGCGTTCGTCGTCGGAGCGGTCTTCAGTGCCCTGGCCGGCTACGTGGGCATGACGGCGGCCACCATGGCCAACGCCCGCACCGCCGAGGCCGCCAAGACCGGCCCTCAGGCGGCCCTACCTCTCGCCTTCCGTGGCGGAGCGGTGATGGGCTTTTCGGTCGCCGGTCTTTCCCTCCTCGGCGTGGCACTGGCCTACATCCTCTTCGTCGACGTGCTCGACCTCACCCACGGCACCGAAGCGGTCACCTCCTATGTCCTCGGCGCCGGCGTGGTGGCCCTCACGGCCCGCATCGGCGGCGGCATCTACACCAAGGCCGCCGACGTGGGCGCCGACCTGGTGGGCAAGGTCGAGGCCGGTATCCCCGAGGACGATCCTCGTAACCCGGCCACCATTGCCGACAACGTCGGCGACAACGTGGGCGACGTGGCCGGCATGGGCGCCGACCTGTTCGAGTCGCATGCGGGGTCGATGATCGCTCCAATCGCCCTCGCGACCTTCATCTTCACCGACATGGAGGTGGCCGAACCCGCCGTGCTCTTCCCGCTGGCGATCGCCAGCGTCGGCATGCTTGCCGCCATCATCGGTGCCTTCACGGTCAAGACCTCGCCCGGGGCCACCGGCAAGGCGCTCTCGGGCGCACTTCACCGCGGCACCAACGTCTCGTCGCTGCTCACGGTGGCCGCCACCTTCATCATCGGGTACTTGCTCTTCGACGGCGTCGAGGGCGTTGAGCACTGGTGGGGTCTGCCGCTCGCCGTAGTTGCTGGTTTGGTCGTCGGGCTCGCCATCGGCAAGCTCTGTGAGTACTACACCAGCGAGCACTACAAGCCGGTTCGGCGCATCGCTCTGGCCACCGAGACCGGCCCCGCCACCACGGTGCTCGCCGGAATTGCCTGGGGTAAGCGATCGGTCGCCGGCTCGGTCGGTCTGGTGGTGGCGGCGGTGGGGCTCGCCTACTTCGCCGGTCAGCAGGCCATGCCCGACTTCGACGGGTCCGGGGTCTATGGCGTGGCCATCGCCGGCATCGGCATGCTCGCCACCTTGGGTGTCGTCATCGCCACCGATGCCTACGGGCCGATCGCCGACAACGCGGGCGGTATCGCCGAGATGGCAGGCCTCGATCCAAGCGTTCGGGTCGTGACCGACGAGCTCGACTCGCTCGGCAACACCACCGCCGCGATCGCCAAGGGCTTTGCCATCGGCTCCGCCGTGCTTACCGCTCTGGCGTTGTTCGTCTCGTTCCAGCAGGCCGTCGAGGCGGCCCGTATCGAGGACGGCCAGTCGCTCGCCGACGCCGCCCTGTTGCTGCAGATCGGGCACGCCCCGGTGTTCCTCGGCATCTTCATCGGAGCGATGCTTCCGTTCTGGTTCGCCGCCCGCACCATCGACTCGGTGGGCAAGGCCGCTCACCAGATGATCGAAGAGGTCAGGCGCCAGTTCAACTCGATCCCCGGCCTGCGTGAGGGCAAGCCCGGGGTGGTGCCCGACTACGCCCGTTGTGTGGCGATCTCCACCGACGCTGCTCTCCGCGAGATGGTCCTCCCCGGTTCGATCGCCGTGGTCGCACCGCTGGTGGTGGGCTTCGTGTCACTCGACGCTCTCGGCGGCATGCTCGCCGGTGCCCTCGGTTCAGGGTTCGCCATCGCCATCTACATGGCCAACGCTGGTGGCGCCTGGGACAACGCCAAGAAGTACATCGAGGCTGGCGCCCACGGCGGAAAGGGGAGCGACCCCCACACCGCCGCGGTCGTGGGCGACACGGTGGGCGACCCGTTCAAGGACACCTCCGGTCCGGCCATGAACACCCTCATCAAGCTGATGACGGTGGTGTCACTGACCTTCGCCCCGCTCTTCGTCACCGCCGGCCTGGGTTAGAAGAGCGGAGTCAGCCGGCCAGGTCGCGGAGCCAGCGCGACACGACCCGCACGCCGGAACCGGTGCCGCCCTTGTACAGGTAGGGCTTCTTGGGCGCACCGGCCCAGGCGGTACCGGCGATGTCGAGATGGGCGAACGGGATGTCGGCCACGAAATGCGCCAGGAAGGCCGCGGCGCCGATGGACCCGGCTGGGGCTCCGACGTGGTTCTTGAGGTCGGCAATCTCGCTCTTGGGCAGCTCGCGGTATTCGTCCCAGAGAGGCAGCTGCCAAACCCGGTCTCCGCTGGCATCACCGGCCTTGATGACCTGGTCGGCCAGGTCCTGGTCGGTGGCCATCAGGCCGCTGGCGGAATGGCCGAGGGCCGAGATGATGGCACCGGTGAGGGTAGACAGCTCAACGATGGCCGTGGGCTCGTAGCGGGTGGCGTAATGCAGGCCGTCGCTGAGGATGACCCGGCCCTCGGCGTCGGTGTTGAGGATCTCGACGGTGGTGCCGCTGAGGGTGGTGATGATGTCGCCCGGACGGTACGAACGTCCGCTCGGCATGTTCTCGGCCGATGGCACCAGACCCACCACGTGGAGGGGGAGTTGGAGCTCGGCAGCCACCTTCATGGCGCCGAACACGGCGGCCGCGCCGCCCATGTCGACCTTCATCCACTCCATGCCGTCGGCGGTCTTGATGTTGAGACCGCCCGAGTCGAAGGTGAGGCCCTTCCCCACCAGGCACACGGTGGGGACATCGGACAGGCCGGCGCCGTACTCCAGGATGATGAAGCGAGGTTCGGCGTCGCTTCCCCGACCAACCGCCAACAGGCCCCCGAATCCTTGTGATTCGAGTTCGTCGAGTTCGAGCACCGTCACATCGACGCCGTCGAGCGACTCGCCGAGCGCCACCGCTTCGGCCGCCAGCTGGGGTGGGGTCTTGTCGGCACCGGGCGTGTTGACCAGGTTGCGGGCGAGCACCACGCCGCCGGCCACGGTCTGGCCCGTGGCGACCCCGTCGGCCAGGTCGCTGGTGTCGCCTGGGGCCACCACGGTGACCTCGTCGACCTCGAACGTCTCGTCGTCGGACTGGTCGGTCTTGTGGCGTAGGTAGCGGTAGGCGCCGAGGACCAGGCCCTCGGCCAATGCCTCGCCGACCGTGCCGGCGTCGAGCGCAGCTCCGGCGGCGAGCTCGTCGGGCAGGGCGAAGGTGACCGACGGGACCTTGAGAGGACGCGCCTGGCGGATGCCGCTGGCGGCGGCCTGGCGGATGCGCTCGGGGTCGATCCTGTCGGACTCTCCCAGGCCAACGAGAAGGACGCGCCGAGGAGCGTCGTCCCGGCGGGGGTAGACGATCAGCGTTGTGTTGGGCTTGCCCGTGAAGTCGGAGGCCTCGAGACCGTCAGCAACAGCGCCGGGCAGTTCGGCACCCTCGAAACAGGCGACGATCGCCAGGTCGGTCGCCTCGGCGAGCGCGTCACCACTACGAACACTGATCTGCATCGACTGTCTCCTGATCGAACGACGGGACGGATCGAGCATATGCCTGGGCGCCGATGACCGGACCGGGCCGACAGGCCCCACCAGGGTTCCCGGTCACGGCACGAGCTGGATCAGCGGCTCAGGCCATCCACTTGTGGACCATGGCCAGCACCGCGAGCACGACCAAGGCGGTGTCGAGGTAGGCGGCCCTCAAGGTCGTGGCCAACGCGCCGTCGGCGGTGGCGGTGTCGCCGGAGTCGAGTGCGGCAGCTCGCCGCTCACCTAGCGGTCCGAACAGCATGCCGCCCATGGCCCCACCGACGAACACCACGGCGACTCCGACCCACGGAAACCCGGCGGCCAGGCGCCATGGCCCGTCGAGCCAGAGAAGGGTGCCCGAGATGGCGATGAGCGCACCAGCGGCGGGGTAGTAGCGCTGGCCCAGCCAGATGGTCTGGCGGGTCCAGCCGGCCGCCACGGCAGGTTGGCCGGACCCCATGCGACGGGCGAGGATGATCTGGACGAAGTTGGCGCCGAGCCAGCCGCCCACGGCGACGATGTGTACGACGAGCAGCAGGGTGCGGGTTGTCATTCGGCGCAGTCTTGCACCAGGTATTCAGGCCCGCCGGGATTTTGCCGAGGCAGCGCTCGCCCGCGAGCTGGGCTTGCGCTTCTGCTCAGACGCCAGTCGCGACTTCACCCCGGCCCACGAACAGATCGGGCAGGCGGCGCTGTCGTGGCGAAGGGCCGGGCAGTACTCACGCCCGAAATAGATGATCTGGAGGTGGCGGTGGTTCCAGGTGTCCTTGGGGAACACCGCCTTGAGGTCGCGTTCGGTGCGCTCCACCGTGGAGCCGTCAGACAGCCCCCATCGCCAGGCCAGGCGATGGATGTGGGTGTCGACCGGAAAGGCGGGGACGCCGAACCCCTGGGCCATGACGACGCTGGCGGTCTTGTGGCCGACCCCGGCGAGGGATTCGAGGAAGTCCCAGTCGGGGATCACCTCACCGCCGGCTTCGAGGATCTGGGTGGCGGCGGTCCAGAGGTTGCGGGCCTTGGTGGGGGCCAGGCCGACCTCGCGGATCAGCTCGAGGATGCGCTCAGGACCCAACTCGACCATGGCCTCGGGGGTCGAAGCCTCGGCGAACAGCGCTGGGGTCACCTCGTTCACCTTCTTGTCGGTGGTCTGAGCCGACAGGGCCACCGATACCAACAAGGTGTAGGCGTCGGTGTGGTCGAGGGGGATCGGAGGGTCGGGATACAGGTCGTCGAGGATCTCACCGATCCGGTCGGCCTTGTCCTGGCGGCGCATGGCGCTGACCGTAGTGGGTCAGCTCCGTTCGTAGATCCATCCGCTCGATGGCATCCAAAGCCGATGACGTGGTCCTTCGGAGCGGGTGTTGGCGGTCTCGTATCCCGCGTCTCCGTGCCACAACAGGACCTGTTGCCCGTCGTGGTCGGCGAAGCGCGATTGGTAGAACGGCTGTGGTTGGCGCCGCCGGGCGAGGTCGATGACCGCGTCGACGGACTTCATCATGGCCAGGTCGTGGAGGGTCACGAAGGTCGGTGGGGCGAGGTCGACCTCACCTTGTTGGCGCAACTCGATCACCTCGGCGGGATGGAGCCAGGTGTGATCGTGGATCTCCTGGCCGTCGACCACCACGTCGCCGTCGGATGCGCGGGCCACGAAGAACCAGGTGTCGAACCGCCGCCCGGCCATCGGTGGCGGCATCCAGCGCGAGAAAGGGGTCAGCTCGTGGGGTTCGAGCAGCAGGCCGCACTCCTCGACCGCCTCCCGCACCGCCGCCCGGCGCATGACCGCTTCGACGCGGTCCTGCGCAGGTTGTTCCGTGTCGGCCAAGTCGACATCGGCGCTGTTGTGGTCTTCCTCTTCGACCCGCCCGCCGGGGAAGACCCACATCCCACCGAAGGTGCCCCTCGGGTTGCGGCGCAACATCAAGGTGCTGAGCCCGTCGGGCTCGTCGCGCAACAGGATCACCGTGGCCGCCGGGATGGCGGGTTCTGGATCTCCGGCCGCAGCCGCAATGGGGGAGGACATCGCTGCCATCCTGGCATGATGAGGCGTGCAAGAACTGCCCCTCGACCAGACTCACGCCGTACCCGGGAGCGGACCCACCGGCATCACCCCACCCATCTTCGGTACCCCGAGGCGGTGGGGAGTCTTCGTGGTAGGGGTGGGATTCCTCATGCTGGGCATCGCTCTTTCGGTCACCGCCGACCTTGGGGTGGGCTCGTGGCAGGTGCTCGAGACCGGGGTGATGGAGGCCACGGGCCTCAGTTTCGCGGTGGTGGTGATGCTCGAATCGGTGGTGGCGTTGACCTTGGCGTGGGTCTGGCTCAAGCAGCGGCCATGGATCGCCACGGTGGTCATGATCTTCGCCGGCATCGGGATCGGCGCGATGCTCGACATCCTCGAGACGCCCGAGGCCGTGGCGGGCAGAATCGCCATGTTGTCGTTGGGAATGGTGCTCATCGGCGTAGGGGTGGCCTTCTATCTGGCGTCGGATCTCGGCGCCTCGGCCCAGGACGCCATGTTCGTCGGGCTCTACCGCACCTATTCCATACGCCCGGGAGTGGTGAGGCTGGTCCTCGACGGCACCTTGGTGGTGGTCGGGGCCCTGCTTGGCGGCCAGATAGGGGCGGGCACGGTCGCCGTCACCATCGTCGTGCCGCTGGTCATCGAACGAGCCCGGGGCGCCGGGCACGGCGTGGCGGGACCCGCGCTCCCCGCCGCCGGCCCGCGATGTTTTCGCTCCGGGCGTTTTCGGCGCCGTCCCGGCCCGACGGGCGTTTTCGTCGCTAATCGCAGGATCCGATCGCATACCGATCCGATCCTGCGACCAAGGGCCGCGCCGAATCGCCGCCGAATCGCCGCCGAATCGACGGGGCCGCGCCGAATCGGCGCCGAATCGGCGCCGAATCGGTCCCGAGGGAGGGGCG
>CAZEFG010000013.1:1764-20111 GCA_964511355.1 uncultured Iamiaceae bacterium | reverse complement strand
GACGACTCCCAGGGTGAACGATGCAAAGCCGGCCCACCCCTGGAGATCAGGAAGGTTCAGGACGTCGGGATCGGCTGCGATAGGCGACGGCCGCCATAGCAAGGGTCGCGAGCCCCGCGATGGCGAGTGCGCCTTGGGGGCCCATCAATTCAGACAAGCTCCCGGCCAACAGACCCGAGATGCCCTTGCTACCCACGAAGACCGCGGAGTAGAGCGCGACCACCCGGGCACGGTAGATCGGCTCGGTGGCCATCTGTAGGTAGGCGCCGGAGTTGGCGGAGAACAGCTGATCAGCGGCACCCAGCAGCAGGAGGAGCGGCAACACGGCCCACAGCGATGGGGCCGCCGACACCAGAACCGCCACCAGCCCGAAACCAGCGGCCGCGGTGACCACGGTGCCCATTGTCGTTGTGCCCCGGGCCGCAGTCAGCAGGGCGCCCAGAACGCTACCGACGCTCAGGACCGCAAACATCCCCCCGAACATGCCCGGACCTCCGTCGAAGGTTCGCTCGGCAAGCAACGGAAGGATCACGGGATAGTTGAGAAGCATCATCGATGCCACCGCGGTGAGCAGCATCGTCCAGCGCACATCGTGAGTGTTCCGTATGTACTCGACACCCCGCCGGACGTGCCCCTTCTCCCGTTCGGGCGATTCCGCTGGCGCCAGCTCGCTCGGACGCATGCGCATCAGCGCCAGTAGGATCGCGCCATACGACAGAGCGTTGAGGAAGAAGCAGACCGTCGATCCCGAGATCGAGATCAACAGGCCAGCCAACGCCGGACCCACCATCTGGCCCGTGGTGAATACCGCAGCGTTGAGCCCCACCGCATTGGCCAGACGATCCCGGCCCACCATCTCGAGAACGAACAGCCGTCGAGCGGGGTTGTCGAACGGCTGCACCAGCCCATACAGGCCTGAGGCAACGTAGAGGCCAGCCACGGTGAGCTTCCCCGTTGCGCTCGCGATCCACACCGCGGTCGCCACCGCACCCATGAGACCCTGGGTCACCATCAACATCCGTCGTCGGTCGAAACGATCGATGACCGCGCTCGACCACGGCGCGCCGAGCATCAATGGCAGGTACTGGAGCCCGGTCACCAGACCCACGGCCACGCCGCTCCCGGTCATCTGCAGCACCAGCCACGATTGCGCGACGACCTGCATCCACATGCCGGTGATCGAAGCCACCTGGCCGAAGAAATAGAGCCGAAAGTTACGGACCCCGAGAGAGGTGAAGGTACGCCGAATAGCCGGGTTCATCGGGTGATCGACTCCGCATCAGTAGCGGAGGACGATGCTCTTCTCCTCGGTGTAGCTCAGCAGCTCTTCGGTGCCGTGCTCTCGCCCAAGACCGCTGGCCTTCATTCCCCCGAAGGGCGTTCCTGGAGGCAGTGGGTTGGGACCGTTGACCCAGACGATCCCGGCCCGTAGTGCCCGACTGGCCCGCATGGCTCGACCCAGATCGCTCGTCACCACGTTCGCGGTCAGGCCGTAATCGGTGCTGTTGGCGACGCGGAGGGCGTCGTCCTCGTCGGTCCAGCCCATCACCGCCACGACGGGACCAAATACCTCGTCGTTAGCGATCGACATTGATTCGTCGACGTCGTCGAACAAGGTGGGAGCGACGAAGTGCCCCACCGGGAGATCGTCGGGTCGGCCACCACCGACCACCAACCGAGCGCCCTGCGCCTTGGCCGTGGCGATGTGTTCGAGAACCCGTTCGTAGTGAGCGGCGAAGGCCATGGGGCCAACATCGACTTGGGGATCGACTGGTGCGCCGATCCGCAGTGCCGCCATCCGTTCGGCGAGGATCGCCACCACCTCTGAGCGCAGGCTCTCGTGGACGAGAACTCGGGAGGTGGACATGCAGGACTGCCCATTGGTGCGGGTGAAGTTCATACCGCGGAACGCGGCATCGGCCGCGGTCTCGGGGTCGGCATCGGGGAACACCAGAAGCGGGTTCTTCCCGCCGAGCTCGAGGCTCACGCGCTTGATGTGATGAGCGGCGCCGAGGAGGATGTGACGCCCCGTCGCCACGCTGCCGGTGAAGGCGATGCGTGGAACGTCGGGGTGGGTGACAAGCGCCTGGCCGACCGATGCTCCGCCGGGCACCACGTTCAGTACCCCAGGCGGCAGGTCGTCTTCGGCGATGCGGGCGAACTCGAGGGACGACAGGACGGTCGGGTCGGCGGGCTTCACCACGACGGCGTTGCCGGTGACGAGGGCCGCTGCCACCCCTTGGGCGATGAACATCAGGGGGTGGTTGTAAGCGGTGATGCGCCCCACCACCCCAAAGGGAACCCGTTCGGTGAAGGTCAGCGTCCCAGGGGCGCCGGGAATCGTGGTGCCGCCGGCTTCCCCTCCCAGGCCGGCGAAGAATTCCAGGGCCTCCGCTGACGCTTCGACATCGGCGATGCTGCCAGCGATGGGATTTCCGGAGTCGAGGGTGTCGACGCGGGCCAGGCGATCGGAGTCGGCGCGCAGCCGGGCCGCCATGGACCTCAGCGCCGCAGATCGTGCCGTCCATGACCATCGGCCCCACTGGGGAGCGGCGGCCACCGCCGAGGTGACAGCGGCGTCGATGTCTTCGGCCCCACCCATCGCCACGGAGGCGAGCACCGATTCGTCGGCCGGGTTCTCGGCGGGGCCGACCTTGCCGTCTAGCGGGTCAACCCACTTTCCGCCGATGAACAACTTGCCTTCTGGCGCTCGCAGATCGGCGACCATGCCTTTCTTGTCCTCCTGCCCGGTCTCCGGGCGGCTCATCGGTCGACCTGGACGTCGACCACTACCGGGCGTCGTTCGTTGCGGACGATGCTCGCCGCCTTGGCCAGTGTCTCGTCGAGCTCGGCGCCGTCGGAGATTCGGTCGAATGCCTCCACGCCTTGGGCCCGAGCGAGCGCAGCGAAGTCGATCTCGGGATCCTCCAGGTCGATGCCCACCGCAGCATGGGCCTCGGGCCGGTTGCGCTGGCGCGCCATGATCGTCTGGTGCATCCGGTCCTGACCGTAGGACCGGTTGTTGACCACCACCATGAGCAGTGGCAGCTGTTCGTGCGCGGCCGTCCACAGCCCTGACGCCGTGTACAGAAGGTCGCCGTCGGCCTGGAGCGAGACGATCAGGCGGTCCTGGTCGTCGCCGAGCGCCGCGCCGATGGCGGCGCCCACTCCATAACCCAATCCGGCACCGCCAGATCCACCGAGGTGGGCGTTGAAGAAGTCGAGGTTCCATTGGCGCCTGACAGCACCGCGCATCGAGCCGTAGGCGAGCTGCCACGGCCCCTCTCGCACCGCCCTATAGGTGGCAGCGGCGAGGATGTCGTCGTCGATCGGACCCGGGCGAGACGCGATCGGCTCTCGCGGCTGATGCGAGGTCGCGTATTGCTCGGCGCGTTGCACCGCTGCGGGTTGCAGTTTGGGGCTCTCGCGCAGTAACTCCACCAGCGCAGGCAGGGCAACTGAAGTATCGGCCACGATCTCGATGTCACCAGGGCGCAGGTCGCCTTGGGGTTCGAGGAAGCCGCGGTTCATCAAAGATGCCAGGCTCATCGACACCACCTGGCAGTCGGTGGCGATCAGCCATCGGGCCGAGCGGTCAACCGGGTCGACATGGCACAGAGCCCATCCGGGATCTCGGACGTCGAGCAGCAGGACCATGTCGGCCTCGCCGAGGAGTTCGCTCCGCCGGTGGGTTCCATCTCCTGGGTGGGTGTTGGGGAAGCTATGGCGACCCCCGATGTCGATGACGGGGATGCGCAGCAGCTCGCTCAGTTCGACGAGCGCGTCATACCCCGCCTGGGTGCGCCCAGTGGTGTCGGTGACCACGACCGGACGGGCCGCGCTGAGCAGACTGGCTGCGAGTTCTTCCAGATCGGCGGCGGGGGCACTGATCCGGGTGGGAGGAGGCGACTGCAGTACCGACAGGTCAACCGCGGGGGCGGCGTCTTCTTGCAGCAGGGCGTCTAGGGCGACATAGACCGGGCCCTCAGGCCCGGACGTCGCGATCCGATGAGCGCGGGTAAGGCTGCTCAACATCGCCGGAACGCTGGTGGGCTCGTCGTCCCATTTGACCCAGTCCCGCACCGCACTGCCCTGGGGTTTGGCCGAGTGGATCCAGTCGATCCATGGCCGCCGCTCGTTGCGGTCAGCGGGACCGGACCCGCCCACCACGACCATCGGTACCTGATCGATCCACGCGTTGAACAACGCCATGGAAGCCGACTGCAGGCCGACGAGGTTGTGCAGAAAAACCGCCATCGGTCGGCCGGTGGCCTTGGCGTAACCGTGGCCGACCGCAACCGCCACTCCCTCCGACAGACACAGGACATGCCGTTGGAGATCCGCATGGACCATCGACTCGTGAAGGCCCCGGAACGACGCCCCCGGGTTGAAGGCGACGTGGTCGATTCCGAGCTGGTGTAGGGCCGCGACAGCAACATCGCTGCCATAGGTCATGTCCATCTTTGTGGTCTCCGGAGAGCTAGTGATTCGATCCCGGAGACGGGTAGCGGCATCGATGCCGCTACCCGCCCGGGCCTAGTCGAAGCTCATCGTTCGAGACTCTGCTGGGGACGGCATCGCCCCGGACGATGAACGACGATCAGAGAGCGCTACAGGGCGTGTACATCTCCGCCACGTCACTACCAGTCACGTCATCGACGTCCTGGATGGTGAAGACGGTGGCTTCGGCCATGTTGTCGAGCATCTCGTCGGTGATGACATCGGTGGTCGACAGGTACGGGGCCCCAGCTTCGACCATCAGGGGTGTGACCTCAGGATCGAAGTCCCACTCGTCGATGAAGGTGCGAATGGTGAGCTCGTGGTCTTCCTTGAACTGACGCTGGGCGTCGTAGTAAGCCTCGCAGAAGGCACGCACGGCGTGGGGGCGCTCGGCGATGGTCTTGTTCGACACGACGATGACGTCGAGAGGGTTGGGTCCGATGAGTTCGCTCACGTGACCGAGAACCTTGGCGTCACCCTGCAACTCGAGGGTGAAAGCAGCCTGAGCACTCCAAGCGAAGGCGTCGATGGCACCGTTGGAGAGGCCAGCGAGGAGGCCATCAAGGTTGCCCATGGTGACGAACTCGTAGTCCTCGCCTTCGACCAGACCAAGTTCGTCGGCCACCTTGGCGGCAGAATAATGACCGGCCGATCCGAAGCCGCTGACGCCGATCTTGCCACCCTGGAAGTCGCGCATGGAGCTACCTTCCACGTCGCTACGGACGATCCACAGCTGGTCCCACACGTCGACGGTCGGGCCGACGATCGTGGCGTCGAGGCCAGCGAGAATGCCACCGATGAACCGGTTCGGCGAGGCGATGGCGATATCGGCGTCACCAGAGGCGAGGGCAGGCACACCGTCCTGGCTCTCGATCAGTTCCACGTCAAGGCCGATCTCGTCGAACAGGCCAAGCGAAACAGCGGCGTCGGCTCCGATGAGCGGCAGGTTGTACTGGCTGCTCAGGATCACACGCAGCGACCCTCCGAAGTCTTCCGGCTCACCATTGGAATCGGTATCTGACCCGGCGGTCGTCGACGTGTTCCCATTGGTTGTCTCGCTGGCACTGCCACCGTCGTCGTCGCCACAGGCGACGGCGAGCAGCGTTAGCGCCAGCCCTACTGCTATGAGGCGCATGCGATGCCCTCGTACCATGGTCAGTCTCCTTCTATGGGTTTGTTAGCTGTTGGGTAAATCGGTGAAATGGCGATCACCCGGTCGGCGACGGCTGACCAGCGTGGTCTTGGAGGAGGGAGGCGATCTGCGCGGTGGGGAGCACGTCGCCGTACTTGAGGTCCATGTCGAACAGGGCCGTGTCGTGCGATATCGCCACCCGATCGAAACAGGCATCACCGGCCACGGTCACCCGGAGATTGAGTGAGAAGGCGTCGACGACGGTCGCCCTCACGCATCCGCTGGTGGTGCAGCCACAGACGATGACGCTGTCGCACCCGAGTCCGGTCAGCCACCGTGCGAGCGGCGAGCCGCCAAAAGCGCTCGGCACCTCTTTGATGATGACCAGGTCGTCGGTTCCGAAACCCGAATCGGCGACGATGTCGAACGCGTCGTCGGGGAGATCCTGCTGCCGCTTGTTCTTGTCGTCCCACCGCGCCGCGGGAGCCGTGCTCATCGACGGAGGAGTGGGCTGGGTGAAGATGACGGGAACGTCGGCTTGCCGGGACGCCTGCACCAAGGTGGCGACCTTGGGTACGGACCGCCACGCGGCGGGTCCCGAGGCGTGGGGGTATTGGGCCACCGCGTCCACCAAGGATGCGTCCCTTGGCCCACAGAACCCGACGGTCAGGTCTACGACCAACAACACCGGCCGAGTGCCAAGGCCGGATCGACCGCCGTAGCCGGCAACACCGAGAGCCTCGCGCTCTTCGTCACTGAGGTGGGACCGGCGGAACGACTCCGCATCCCAGGTGTCTTGGGTCATCGGCCAGACTCGATCGGCTTGGGCAGGATCTTGTCGATCACGAACAGAAAGACGCCGACGACACCGAGGATGATGAACGTGAGGGCCATCGACTTGGCCGTTGCGAACGACTGGGAGTACAGCTTCAGCAGGTAACCAAGGCCCTGGGTCGACGACAGCATCTCGGCGACGACCACGGTGATCATGGCGAGGGCAGCACCGAGCCGCAGCCCTGCGGCTGCCATGGGAATACCGGCTCGCAGCTTGATCATGAGATCGAGCTGATGAGGCGAGGCACCGAAGGCACGGCCGACGTTGACGTACTTGGCGTCGACGGTGCGGAAGGCGCGCAAGCAGTTGAACGCGATTGGCAATACTGCGGATGTGGCGGAATAGGCGATCTTCGACGTCACCCCTACGCCGAACCACAGCACCAGCAGTGGGTAGAACAGGATGTGGGGAACTAGGTAGCCCCAGACGAGCAGCGGTTCGACTATCGCGGCGCGGCGCTTGGTGCGTGCGCCCCAGAACCCGATCATGAAGCCGAACACGGTGGCCAGCACCAGCGAGGTCATGATGGCGAACATGGTCACCCGCAGAGCGCTGTACAACTCCGCGTTCTGGAGGAAGCCCCAGATGGCCTCGACGACCTTGCCCGGTTCAGGCAGGATCAGCGGCGAGATGTCTCCCGGCCCGATGGCATACATCCACGCGCCGTAGATCGAGCCCAGGGCTGCCAGCCGCAAGGCAATGACCATTGCCTTGTGGGTGTTGAAGCGCTTGGCCCGCACGGGCGCCAGCGTGGTGGACGCCATCAGCCGACCTCGGCAGCCACAGCCGGTGGCGTCGTGCTCGGCGTCGAAGCCTTGGCGGCAGAGCCCTTTGAGCCCTGGGTCGATTCGAGCAGCTGGAACAGCTCGGCCCGCACCTCGGCGAAGCCCGGAGAGGCGATGAACTCCGGCTGGCGGGGTCGGGGATCAGGAACCCGGATCTCGCGCACGATCCGGCCGGGCCGGGCCGACATGACGATGATTCTGTCGGCCCACACGATTGCCTCGTCGAGGCTGTGGGTGACCATCACCACGGTCCGGTTGGCGTCGGCCAGGATGCGCGACATCTCAAAGCCCAGGTGCCTGCGGGTCTGTTCGTCGAGGGCACCGAAGGGCTCGTCCATCAGCAACGCCTCTGGCCCCATGACCATGGCGCGGGCGATCGCCACCCGTTGCTGCATACCCCCGGACAGTTCGCTCGGGTACTTGGACAGGAAGTCCGACAAACCGACAAGGTCGAGCATCTCCTCGGCCCGGGCGCGCCGTTCGGACTTGGAGACCCCGGCGAAGCGCAGGCCCAGGGCAGCGTTGTCGAGCACGTCCTTCCAGGGCAGAAGCGTGTAGTCCTGGAAGACGAACGCAGCCTGATTGGGGTTGGGTCCGGTCACGGGGCGACCGTCAAAGGAGATTTCCCCTCCCGACGGGGTGATCATCCCCCCTAGGCAATGCAGGAGCGTGGACTTGCCACACCCGCTGGGCCCGATGATGGTGACGAACTCACCGGGGGTGATCTCCAGAGAAAGGTCCTTGATCGCCTCGATTTGATCTCCCGCGACCGAGGTGTAGGTCACGCTGAGATTGCTGGCGTTCAACGTCATTGAGATGTTCCTTGTATTAGAGGGACGCTCGAACTCGAACTTGGGGTCGCGCTCGACTAGCGCGAGACCGTGCCGACCTCGCTGGACGGCCGCCAACGACTGAGCCGGTTTTCGACCCGGCTCCACGCCGAGCCGGCCAGGATTGCGGTCAGGGAGATCCCGAGCACGATCCCGAACACCATGTCGACGCGCAGGGCGTTGGTGTAGAAGCGGATCGCCGAGCCCAGGCCACCGACCGAGACGAACAACTCCAGGATCAACACGCCCTGAAGAGCGTTCTTCATGCCATACCAAATGCCGGTGAACACACCGGGGAGGGACCCGGGGAACACCACGTCGAGTGCCCGATGGTGGAGCTTGGCGCCGTAGGCCCGGGCCACCATCAGGTGCTTCTTCTCGATCAGGTCGAAGCCGCCGACCACGTTCACCAGGACGTAGATGACACATGAGAAGGCGCCGTAGTACACCGCCGTGGTGGCGTTGATCCCGAAGAACGCCATGAACATGGGGATGAAGATCGACTTCGGTACCGACAACAAGAACAACGCCGGTCCGTAGAATGCGTCGCGCAGGAGCCTGGAGAACCCCAGCGCATAGCCGAGGATTATCCCGGCCCCTGTTCCGTAGGCGAAGGCCTTGGCCATGGTCACCGCCGTCTCGGCGACGGCGTCTCTCACCCGGCTGCTCCGGTAGAGCTCAGGGATCGCGGTCGCGATGTCGGTCGGCCGGGAGATGAACATCGGGTTGATGATCTGGAGCCGCGACACCGTCTCCCAGATGACCAAGGCGGCGACCACGATCAGCGTCAAGATGACGCCGGCGCTCATATCGGCCGACGCCCGACGGAGGGCCCTCAGCTTGGGCAGACTGGGAAGCGCCTGGGCCTTGTGATGATCCAACGTGCTTTCGGCCATGACTCAGGCCCCCTTGTCGGCCGGGGCGAAGGATGAGGACTGTCCGACCAGCGCAGTTGCACCCCACGCATGGCGGATCTCGTCGCTCGTGGCGACGATGCCGAAGCCCAGGTTCACCCCGTCGATTGCCCGCTGGTGCGCTTGCTGGTTGTAGGCCCCGGAGCAGTCTTCGACGAGTGTTCCGAGGAAGTCGCGACAAACACCGGCTCGCAGCGACGACTCGACACAGATGCTGGTGGTGACCCCGGCGTACAGGACCGAACCTCGACCCAACTCGGTGAGTAGATCTTCGAGATTGGTGCCGGTGAATGCGTCATAGCGATGCTTGACCACGACGTGGTCGCCGGGCTGGGGACCGACGCGATAGAACTCCGCTCCCCACGTACCCTCCTGGCAGCACTGAGCTCGATCGCTATCGAGGTGCCGAGCACGCCAGTTAGGCACGTCGGTTGCGGGGTTGTGGATGTTCTGCACGAAGATGACCGGCACGCCCACTCGGCGGGCGTCATCGAGCAAGCCCTCGAGACGGTCCACCGCTCCGTGCACCCGGGTCACGTCGCGACCCTGGCGAGCCTGAAGGCCGTCCGGATGGCAGAAATCGTTCTGAACATCGACGACGACGACAGCGGCGTCCGCAACCGAGAACCGAATCGTTTTCGCTGCGGCCAAGAGCTCTTCGCTCTTGCTTTCTGACATGGTGCTCCCCAACCCGGTTACTCCGTTTTCCGGCTCGCCCCGATATTTGTATCAAATATCCACGATACGATCCCCAATGTCAAGGGTCACACCGCGAACATGTGGCCAAGCTCGTCAGTTATCGGCGAACGCAGGCAGGATGTGCTTGGCCCACAGATCCAGCTGCTCCGGGAGGTAGTCGAGTACACCGAGGATCAGGTACTCGACACCCGCATCGGAGTAGCGCTGGAGCGAGGCCAGGATGTCGTCGATGGACCCCATGAAGTGGGTCCCGCTGATTTCGGCCGGAGTCGCTTGAGGGCCCAGGATCCGTCGGTAGGCGGCGAGCTGCTGTGACTCGACTTCGGCGGGGTCGGTGGATTCGACTAGGTGCATGTAGTTGCAATGCGAGAACACCGGAGCCGGCCGGCCCGCCTTGGTCGCCTCGGCGCGGATCGTGGCCCAGTCCTGCTCAAGCAGATCCAACGGAGCGGCGCCTCTCGAGATCCAGCCGTCGGAGTTGACGATCCGACGCAGAACAGTCGGGTTGATCGGGGTGACTGATCCATCCGCCGCGGGTTTGGAGCCGCCGCCGTACCAGACCTTCTGGGGGGTGGGTGGAATGGGCTCGATATGAACCTCGTCGAGCTCGTAGAACCCGTCGTGGGCTGTCACCGATTCGCCGGCCAGGAGGCGGCGGACGATGTCGAGTCCTTCGTCGGTGCGGCGTCCCCGTTCGGACAACCGCATCTGGACCGCGGCAAACTCGGCCGGGTTCCACCCTGCACCCGCCCCCAGGATGAAGCGGTCCTCCGAGAGGTACTGCAGCGTGGCGATCTCCTTGGCGAGCACCACGGGATGGCGCACAGGGAGCACCAGCACGGCGCTACCGATGTCGATGGTGCTGGTACAGGCGGCCACATAGGACATGACAGTGATCGGTTCGAGCCAGCCCACCGCGTACAGGCCCGAACCCTTGACCAGGTGGTCGTAGGTCCAGACGCCGGCGAAGCCAAGATCCTCGGCTCGTCGGGCGAAGTCACCAATCTTTCTCGTTTGCTCGAAGCTCAGGTCGTCCCAAGCCTGCATGGGAAGCCAGGTGGCGATCTTCACGATTTTCCTCCTGCAACGAGATGTTGGGCGTACCAGTCGGCGGCCAGCGCCATGACCTGTTCGCGGGTGCCTTCCTGGTAGACCGTGAAGTGGTTCACCTCTGGCAGCACGACGAGCTTCTTCGGCTCCTCGGCCCGCTCGTACAGGTTGGTCGCCTGGCTGGGCCGCACCAGGACGTCGCGCTCGGCGGCGATGACCAGGAGGGCCCGGGGGGCGATTTGGGCCGCCACATCAACCGGACGGAACCGCATGATCAGTTCGGGCGACTCCATGGTGAGCTGAGCGTGAGCCAACTCGGGTTCCTTGGCCACCACGTCGGCGTAGTAGCTCTCGGTGCGAGGGTCGGGCACCATGATGTGGTACTTGTCGACCAGCCGGGACTCGCCGGTCAACACGCGGTTTCGACGGTCCTCGGCCATCTCGTCCAGGAACTCCTCGAACTCCCAGTTTCGTCGGAGGCTGCGGAGCCAGTCCTCGCCGTGGGTGACCGGAACGGTGGCCACGGTGGCCAGGGCCCGCTCGTCGAGTGACGCCGTGTAGGTGACCAGCCCGCCTCCGAAGCTGGTGCCGTACAGGCCGAGGCGGCCCGAATCGACCTCGTCGCGGGTCTCGAGATAGGTCAGCCCGTTGCGTACGTCGTCGACCTGGGCGAAGGGGTCGAGGCGCCCTCGCGGACCTTCGCTCTCACCGAAGCCCCGGTAGTCGAAGGTCAGGACGAAGTATCCCTCGCCGGCCAGATATGCCGCGAGTGGCGGAGGGGTGCCCTCTTTGAATCCGCCGAAGCCCTGGCACAGGACAATCCCCGGAAAACCACCCGGCGGTGTCGCAGTGGCGGGCTTGAATGCGACGCCCGACAAGGCGTAGGAACCGCTGTAAAACGTGACCCGTTCGGTCTCGAACTTCTCCACTACCCATGCTCCTGACTGTTGGCCGCCCTCTGGTAGCCGCCTGATTCTTGGAGGTGACGCCACACCCGCTCCGGGCTCAGTGGCAGGTCTCGGACCCGAACTCCCGTGGAGGCAAAAACGGCGTTGGCGATGGCGGGCGCCACAGCGAGGATGCCGCCTTCGCCCAGACCCTTGGCGCCGAAGGGGCCTGGCCCGTCCTCGTTCTCGATGAGGATCGAACGGAAATCATCGCGGGGAAGGTGGTGAGTCTTCGGCACCGCGTAATCGACCAGATTTCCGTTGACCAGCTCGCCGCCTTCATAGGTGAGCTCTTCGAACAAGGTGTGCCCGATGCCCTGCATGGCCGCGCCGATGTCCTGGCCCTCGCAGGCCGCCGGATTGATCGCTCGTCCGACATCGGCCACCGACGCGTAGCGCCGGATCGACACCTCGCCGGTGTCGCGGTCGACCGCGACCTCAGCCGCCGAGTGAGCGACTTCGTAGAACAGGTTCCGGCTTCCCAACGTCGCCCCGGCTTCAGAGCTCAGGTGCTGGCCCCGGCCAACCAATGCGGGCGCCTCACCTGGCTTCTGCCCGCTGAGCTTGGCCATGGCGGCCGCCAACGGCATCCGGGTGTCGCCGAACACGAGGTCCGGGCCGTGGATGCGCGGTCGGATGCTCGTTGCCTTCTCGGGTTCCCCGGGTATCGAGGGTGCGACCTCCATGAGCTGATCGAGGAGGTCGTCAGCAGCCCGCTGGACGGCACTCCCGGCGGCGATCGTCGACCGGCTACCGATGGTGCCGGTGTCGAAAGGCGCGCTCGCCGTGTCGGGGGTCCGCACAACCACGGACTCGACCCCGCAGCCGAGTCGATCCGCAACCAGTTGGGTCAACACGGTGCGGGCTCCTTGGCCGATCTCGCTCGTGGCCGCGAACACCTCGACCGAGCCGTCGTCGTGCAGGTGGAGTTCGACGCCCGATCGCCCCGAACCGCCGCCACCGTCTTTGACCCCGACTGCGAGGCCTCGCCCCCAGCCTTCGGGGAGTTCGCTCCCCCAACCAACCGCTTCAGCGGCAGCCTTCACCCCTTCGGCCAGATCGGCGTCGAGGGGCGTGTCACCGATGAAAAAGTCGTCTCCACGAGAGATCAGACGACGAAGCCGGAACTCGAGCGGGTCCTCACCGACCATTTCGGCCAGCTCGTCGATGGCGGACTCGCCCGCCCAGATGACTTGGGGGGTCGAGAAGCCGCGGTAGGCCCCCGCCGGAATCGTGTTGGAGTACACCGCCAGGGCCCTGGACCTGGTGTTGGGGATGCCGTAGGGGCCATGGGCCCGATACGCGCCCTTGGCTGCCACCCGCGGTCCCTTGTCGGCGTAGGCACCGGTGTCGAAGTACACCGTGGTGTCGCGGGCCACCAGATTCCCGTCGGCATCGAGAGCGGTCGCCATCTCGACCGTGGCGGCATGGCGAACCACGGTCGCGAACGACTCAGGAACCGACACCACCAGCTTCACCGGACGTTCGGTCAGGCGGGCGAGGGCGGCCACCAAAGGCTCGTATCGGCACCCGCTCTTCGATCCATAGGCCCCGCCCACGTAGGGGACGACGATCCGAACATGGCTCTGGGCGATGCCGAAGATGCGTGCCAGGTCGCGCCGGATCTTGAACGGGTCCTGCGAGCCGCTCCACACGGTGAGATCCGGGCCGTCCCAGGCCGCGACCGACGAGTGAGGCTCCATCGTGTAGTGAGCCGTGCTCTGGAAGGTGTAGCGGGCCCGGTGCACGTGAGCGGCCGAGGCCATGGCGGCATCGACATCGCCCTGTTCGTAGGTCACCGCGTGGCAGACGTTGGGCAGTTCGGGATCGGCGCTCGGCTGGTCGGGGTGGATCGACGGCCCCATCCCGCTGAGTGCCTCGGCGGCGGTGGCGTGAAAGTCGAGAACGGTCAGATCAGGCCGGGCCAACTCGGCGGCGCGCCGCGCCGCCTCGGGCGTCTCCGCCACCACCGCGGCTATGGGTTCGCCCGCGAAACGAATCCGATCGATGGCGAGCACCGGCTGATCGACCACCCATTCGCCATAGAGCGGGTCAGCCAGGTTCAGATCGTCGGCCACCACCGCCGCCACCACACCGGGGTAAGCCTCAACGGCATCGAGGTCAATGCCGTTGAGGATGGCGTGGGGCACCTGGCTGCGGATCACCGCGGCGTGGAGCATCGAAGGCAGCTCCAAGTCGCTGGTGTACCGGGCCGCTCCGGTCACCTTGGGAATGGCGTCGACCCGGTTGGTGGATACACCGATCACTACGTGCTCGCGCCTTCTGGTGTCGGTGGGTCCTCGTCACCCAGCACTTCGGTGAGCCCACTGATGGCGTTGTCGCGGTGGTTTTCCAGCACGACCAACAGCTCGTCGACGGCGCGGGCCTCGACCAGCTTCATGATCTCGCGGTGTTCCTCGTTGACCGTCTGACGATGCGACTCCTCGAAGAAGTACACCGACCTATACGGGTCCGACGAATCCCACAAGGTGAGGATGAGGTTCTGAAGACGAGGCATTCCTGACGCCTCGAACATGGTGAAGTGGAACCTGCGGTTGGCCGCCGTCAGGTCGATGATGTTGCCTTCTTCGCTCGCCCTTTCCATCTCCTCGATGGCATCCTGCATGCGCTCGAATTCCTCGGCTCCCAGGTTCGGCACCGACAAGCGGATGGCCTCGGCTTCGAGGATCTCGCGGATGCGATAGATCTCCATCAGGTCGTTCACATTGAGCTGCACCAGCGTGTATCCGCGGTGCGGCTTGTAGACGACGTGACCCTCGCCCTCCAGGATCTTCAGTGCTTCTCGCACGGGCACCCGGCTTACACCGAGAGCTTCGGCGATCGCGTCCTGGCGGATAGGTGCGCCAGGAAGAATCCGCCGGGTGAGGATCCAGCTTCTCAGTTCCGCCAGCGCCGCCTCCTGGGCAGTCATCGGCCGCTTGAACGTGTGTTCACCGATCGAGCTCATTCAGATCTCCTTCGTCTTGGTTACTGCCCGTTGGTCATCAACCAGGAAAGGATCGCATCGGTGTCACCACCAAGGACAGGTGGGGCGTGTCGATAGCTGACCGGCGTGGCCGAAAACTCGAGCGGATTGGCCACGGTCGGGACCTTGAAGCCGTCCTCACGCTCGATGACATGGAGCGGATTGAGACCCAATTCCTCTGCCAGCGCGAAGGCATTGGGGATGCTGTTCACTGGTCCGCTCGGAACGTTGATGTCGCCCAGGATCTTGCACCAGTGGTCAACCGTTTCGGTGGCGAAGGCGGCGCTCAACCGAGCGCACAGTTCTTCTCGGTTGGCGACCCGACCGGCATTGGTGGCAAATCGATCGTCGGCCGGCATGTCGTCGAGGTCGAGCGCTCCACAGAGTCGGACGAATTGATCGTCGGTACCAACCGCCAGTACCAACACCCCATCCTCGGCGTCGAAGGCCTCATAGGGAGCAATGTTGGGATGTCGGTTGCCGAGTAGTTCGGGCTCGATCCCCGCCACCGCATAGTTGGAGGCTTGGTTGGCCAGCGATGCCAGCAGCGACGACATGAGGTTCACCTCGACCCGTTGCCCGAGCCCGGTCTCGTCGCGCACCCGCAAAGCGGCCAGGACCCCGATCGTCGCATGGAGGCCGGCGATCACATCGACCAGCGCGACACCGGCCTTGGTTGGAGGGCCCGAATCCGGTCCGGTGATGCTCATGAGACCACCAACCGCCTGGACGAGGAAGTCATAGCCCGGCATCCCGGCCCCGGCGCGACGCCCGAAGCCCGAGATCGAGCAGTAGACCAACCGCGGGTTGCGCTCGTGGACCTCGTCCCAGCCGAACCCGAGCCGGTCCATCGTTCCGACTGAGAAGTTCTCGATGAGAACGTCGGCCCGCTCGATCAGTTTCCAGGCCGCTTCGGTGCCATCGGGGTCACGAAGATCGAGCGCGACACTCCGCTTGTTCCGGTTCACCGACAGGTAATACGCGCTTTCGCCTTCGACGAAAGGCGGACCCCACCCCCGGGTGTCGTCACCCACCACCGGTCGCTCGATCTTGACGACGTCTGCGCCGAGATCACCCATCATCATGGTGGCGAGGGGACCCGCCAGCACCCGGGAGAAGTCCGCCACGATGACCCCTTGCAGGGGCGCGGCGCTCATTCGAACCACCTGGGCGATGTGGTGCGAGGAGGTTTCATCGAGATCTCGAGGACCACCACGCGGGGACGCCCGCTGGCCAGCGCCTCGCGAACCTCGGCCTCGAGGCGTCCGTCGACGGCGTCGAGCTTCACCGCCTCGATTCCGAAGGACTCGGCCAACGCGACGAAGTCCGGCCGGACCAGGTCCACCCCCCGGCGCGGATGGTCGGCCACGACTTGGTCGTAGGCGAGCATTCCGTATCCGCCGTCGTCGACCAGGAGCAGCGTGACCGGCAGGTTCTCCTGGGCGATGGTGGCAAGTTCACCCAACCCGAACATGAAGCCACCGTCTCCGCACACCGCGAGGACCGGACCTTCAGCTGCCACCGCCGCGCCAACGCTGGCGGGGAGGGCGTAACCCAGCGTTCCCCAACCCACGGGATACTGCAGGCGCCTCGACCGGCTGGGAGATGCATAACCGCCGAGCCAGTATCCGGGGATCGCCATATCGAGTACCAGCGGAGTGGTGTCGACGATCGGGGCGAGAAGCTTGACGAACTCGGCCCCCGGCTCTGCGGCGATGTCGTCCCAGACACGGATTCGGACCTTCTCGATCTCCTCGGTCACGCCGGATGGGCGAGCGACCGTTGCCGCTTGCAGGGCCTCGGCAACCGCTCTTGCGTCGCCGACCACCCCGACGTCGGGCTCGAAGTTCTTGGTGAGGTCGTCGGCGTCGACGTTCACCGCGACGAGCCGAGGCGGTCGGGGCATGCGCCAGTTCCGGGTCATCATCCCGTCGAAGTCGGTGCCGATCGCCAGCATCAGGTCGGCCTCAGCGACGAAGGCCGCTACCTCCGGTTCGTGGGGTGGTAGGCCGATCGCATTGGGATGGTCGGCCCCCAAAGCGCCCTTGGCGAAGTATGTCGTGATCACTGCGGCATCGAGGTGGCGAGCCAGCGCGCCGACGGCTTCCTCGGCGCCGGACTGCACGACCCCCCCACCGACCCACATGACGATTCGCTCGGCGGCGTCGATCTCGGCCACCGCGGCGGCCAGCGCATCGGGCTCGGGAGCCGGGAACTGCGCCGGACCGGGCACGACCACCTCGGGCCCCGGTTGCGACAACACGTCGGTCGGGACGTCGATGTAGACGGGGCCTCGGGGCCAGGCGAGAGCCGTGGCGATCGCCTCGCCCATGGCGGCACAAGCCTCCTCGGCGGTCCGGGGCCTGAACACCGCCTTGGCCAAGGGTTCGAAGATCCCGGCCTGGTCGCGAGATTCGTGCAGGAGGCCCTTCACCTGACCGGTGACCGCGTAGGCCGAGGGAACCTCGCTGGCGATCAGCACGACCGGGCTCTTGGCCGCCGCCGCTTCGCCGAAAGCCCCGGCCGCGTTGGCCGCCCCGGGTCCGGTGGTGGTGAGGGCGACGCCCAGGCCCCCGGTGTAGCGAGCCATGGCATCGGCGGCGTAGACGGTGGTCTGCTCGTGGCGGACGCCGATGATCCGCGGCCGGTCCGGACCTTCGGCCACCCAGAACGCGAGGTTGTGGACACCAGGCAGCCCGAAGACGGTGTCGACGCCGACGTTGGCGCAGGCCTGAAGTAGGCGGTCGGCGACGGTTGGTGCTGATTCAGCGGTCAAAGCGGAGCTCCGGAAAGAGGGCGGGAATAGACGGTCACCGTGTCGGTGAAGAACTCACGGGCCGAGCGGCCCTGTTCGTGGGGGCCATAGCCGCTCTGCTTGACACCCCCGAAGGGAACGTGAGGGTCGGCGCCGCTGGTCTCGGAGTTGATGTGCAGGACTCCGACTTCTAGGCGTTCGGTGGCCTCGGCGACTTGGCGCAGGTCGTTGGTGAACACCGAGGCGGACAGGCCGAACACGCTCTGGTTGGCGAGTTCGTAGGCCTCGTCAGGGGTGTCGACCACCATCATCGCCAGGACAGGTCCGAAGACTTCCTCCTGCCAGATCGGGGCGTCTCCATCGGAAACCTCGACCACCGAGGCCGGCACGAAGGCGCCCTCGGCGAGCTCACCGGTGGCATAGGGCTCACATCCCGCCACCGGCTTGGCCCCGGAAGCCAGCGCCTTCGAGACAGCATCGAGGATCTCGTCGCGGGCATCGTGGGATACGGCCGGCCCCATCGCCACCGACGGATGCAGACCATCGCCGACCACCCAGTTGTCGGCCAGACGCGTCAGTTCGCGGGTCAGTTCGTAGGCCACGCCCCGCTGAACGATGAGCCGGGAGGTGGCGGTGCACTTCTGGCCGGTCGAGGCCATCGCCGCGCTGAACACCATCGGGGCGACTACTCCCACCGCGGCGTCGTCGAGGACGATGGCGGCGTTCTTGCCGCCCATCTCGGCCTGGATGGGCTTGGCCAGTTCGCCGCAACGGGCGATGAGGTGGCGGCCGATACCGGTGGAGCCGGTGAAGGTGACGGCGTCGATCCCGGGATGCAGACCGAGGTGCTCTCCGGATGCGCCGTCGCCGACCACCAGGGACAACACGCCGGCGGGCATGCCGGCCCCTTCGAG
>CAZEFG010000013.1:0-1664 GCA_964511355.1 uncultured Iamiaceae bacterium | reverse complement strand
ATGCCTTCGGGGAGGGTCTTGCCCTCCTCCCGGGTCAACTCGGCACCGATGGCGCTGGCTCCGGCTTCGAGGGTCGCCGCGGCGCGCATGAGGATGGCCCCACGTTCAGCCATTGGGGTGCGCGCCCACCGCCGCTTCACATCTGACGCCGCGTCGACAGCACGGTCTACATCGGCGGTCGTCGCCCGCACGACGGTGGCGACTACTTCGTCTGGACGGGCGGGGTTACGGCGTTCGGCGACCGACCCCCCACCGTCGCGCCACTGCCCGGCGATGAGGTTCTTGATCTCCACCACCTCGGGCCGATCCGTGGTCGTATCAACTTTCGGCGTCACGTCGCTCCTCTTCGCAATCGGCCCTAGTCACCCTCACTCCAGTCACCATCGGCGCCCCCTCCGCCAAGATTTAATCATATATACTTGCTCCAAATCTGCAACAGGGCTGCCGGCCCGCTATCCCAAGGAGCGCGATGCCCACGACCCTCATCCGCAATGTCGGAGCTCTCTTTTCCGGGGAACCGGGTTCGCCGGTGCTGCGAGACACCACGATCACCATCGAAGACGGCGTGGTGACCGGCATCGGAGACGACGTTTCGGCACCGGATGTGGTCATCGATGCAGGGGGCCTCAGCGCCATCCCCGGCTATGTCGACGGCCACGTCCATCCGACCTTCGGCGAGTACACCCCCGCCCAGGACTCGATCGGGTGGATCCGCAACTACATGTACGGGGGCACCACCACGATGGTGTCGGCCGGGGAGTTGCACGTACCCGGACTCGATTTCGACAACCTCGATCCCCGAACCGTCTTGAGCCTGGCCTTCGCGTCCCGGGCGACCACCGGGCGCTACCGACCGTCGGGGGTGAAGCTCCATGCGGGCACGGTCCTGCTGTGCTCGGGCATGCGCGAATCCGACTTCGACCAGATGGCCGAGGCCGACCTCCAGCACGTGAAGTTCATCTTCTACAAGTGGGATTCCTCGCCTGACGGCGAGGCGCAGGACTATGTGCGCTGGTGCAACGAGCGCGGCTTGGTGGTCAAGATCCACTCGGGCGGTGTGTCGCGCTCGGGGTCGAGCCGGGTGGCTGGCCATGAGATCGTCACCGGGGTGGGCCCCGACGTGGTGGCGCACATCTCGGGGGGACCCATCCCCATGCCCGACGACGAGATCATCTCGGTCATCGACGGCGTGCCCGACGCGGCGATCGAGATCTGCAGCTCGATGAACTACCGGGCCACCAAGGTGACGACCGAACATCTGCGCAGCACCGGACAACTCGATCGCCTCACCATCGGCACCGATACCCCGGGCGGCACCGGCGTTATCCCCCGCGGCATGGCCCGCAACATCTGCTTCCTGGCCTCGATGTGTGATGTCGACCCCCTCGATGCCGTCGCCTCGGCCACTTCGGTCACCGCTCGCCGCCACGGCGTTTCTGGCGGCCTGATCGCGGTGGGCGAAGCCGCCGACCTGCAGCTGCTCGGACCGATCCAGGGCTCACCGGCCCAGGATGTGTTCGAGTCGTTCGCCTTGGGCGACCTGCCGGGGATCTCGACGGTACTGATCGACGGCATCCCCGTAGTGGTCACCCGCAGCGAGCAGACGCCTCCCCCGCGGACCTTGGCCCGCTTCGAGCACGGCTCCCCCGCCGACCTGCTGCCTC
>CAZEFG010000012.1:8549-20308 GCA_964511355.1 uncultured Iamiaceae bacterium | reverse complement strand
CGCAGTGAGGGTCGCCCCTGGTCACACACTTCGGCTCGATCGCCGCAGCAACGGTCCCGAAGAGCGTAGGAACCTGCGACCAGTAGCCGAGCGAGATGCCACAGGCGAAGCGGCTCGACTTGGGGTTGGTGGCCTTGACCACCAGATGGCTGTTGCTCTCTTCCAGGAACTCGAACGGCGGATTCGACCGGGTGCGGCTGCCCAGGCCGATGGCCTGCTTCAGTCCTCCGGCGACGGTGCCCGCCGCCCGGTAGAACGGAAAGGCATCGGGGCGCAACCGAAACATCTCTTCGCCGGTACGACGCCCTAGCTCGGGTTCGGGCAGGCGAGTCTCGGCGATCTCGGCCAAACGGTTGACATCTCGCGCCAAAACCCACGGAGGCGCGGGTTCGTTCAGCTCGAAGTCGACCTCGGCGGCGGTCAACAGATCGCGGGTCGCGGCATCGCCGACCGTGCGGCGCAGGTAGGCGAGCAAACCATCGACAATGTTGCCGCTGACCCTTACGCCCTTGTTCTGTTCGCCTGCACTCATATGACCAACGCCTCATCGATCGCGTCGAAGGTCTTCCCCCGTGCTGTCAAGGTCGGCATCTACCGATGGCCGGTGAGGATCGGGGTGGATAACCTGCTCCCCAGTTCTACAGGGGGGAATACGAGCATCGTGAGCCACTGGCCCACCGACATCACCACCGACTCCGGCCCGGTGCGCGGCCACCGCGATCGTTTCGACACGTTCGCCTGGCTTGGTCTGCCCTACGGGGCGCCACCCGTTGGCGACCTCCGCTGGAAGGCCCCCCGACCACCAGCACCCTGGTCCGAGCCGCTGATCGCCGACCGCTACGCCCCCGCACCCTGGCAGTACGGCGTCGAAGGCTCGTCGGAAGACTGCCTCTACCTGAACGTGTTGCGGCCCGACACCGATGCCGACTCGCTGCCGGTGTACGTGTGGCTGCCCGGCGGCGGGAACCGGGTTCAGATGCCCCCGCTGTCAGAGACCCCCGGCGACTGGCTGGCGGCGCACTCCGAGGTTGTGGTCGTCACCGTGTCATACCGGCTGGGCGACCTCGGGTGGTTCGCTCACCCCGCACTGCGCGAGGGCAACGACCCGCTCGACGACTCCGGCAACTACGGCACCACCGACATGATCGCCGCCCTGAGATGGATCCGCGACAATATCGCCAACTTCGGGGGCGATCCCGGCAACGTCACCGTCACTGGCGAATCGGCAGGGGCCTACAACACCCTCACCCTGATGGCATCTCCAGCCGCAACGGGACTGTTCCACAAGGCCATCGCCCACAGCGGTCGCCACGACACCGCCTCGATCCGCCGAGCCGACGAGCGGGGCGCCGCGGTGCTCGCCGCTCTCGCCGAGCGCGCCGGGGTACCGGTCCCCGATTCGGTGCCCGAGATCCGGGCCTTTCTGCGGAGCGCCTCCCCCACCGAGCTGTCGGCGGCCTCGCGTCGGCTGCCTTTCTTCGCCGGATTCCGTGACGGGACCGTTTTCCACTCCGAGGGCTTTGCCGTCTTCGCCTCCGCCGACCTACCCAACCGGGTGCCCACCATCATCGGCATGAACCGCGAGGAGTCGAAGTTCTCGCTGGCATCCAACCGCGAACTCACCTCCGACCGCGACCGCTACGAACGGGTGGCCGGCTACGGCAGCGACCTCAAGCGGGCCACGGGGTGCGACAACCTGTTGCGTGACCTCGTCGCCGGGGCGGAGGCGGCAGGCATCGAGGAGCCCCTCCATTACGGCTACCTGTTCAGTTGGGGCTGGGACGGCGGAGACCATCCGAGCCCCATCGCCGGTTCTCTCGGTTGGCGACTCGGTGCCGCCCACGGCATGGACATCCCGTTCTTCCTGAACGGCGCCACCAAGGCGGTCATGGGTGGCGACCGGATCTTCGACGATGCCAACGAACCGGGCCGGCGCGATCTCGCCACCAAGATCGCCGGGTACGTTGCCAACTTCGTCCGTACCGGCAACCCCCAACCGCTCACCGACTCCGTTCCCACCTGGCAGCCGTGGTCGAACGACGACGGTGGCCCCAAGTTGATCGTGTTCGACGCCGACCACCAGGAGGCCCACATCCACATGGACCACGACGAGTACACCGTGGCTTCGGTCGAGGACCGCTATAGCGATCTCGACGAGGCCGGCCGCGCCTTCGGCGTCTGGGCACCGCTGTGAGCGCCTCGACTCCGGAGCCGAGCACCGACCGAGTCACGGTCGAGACCGACGTCGCCTACGGCACGGGCGGGGGCCGAGACCTCCATTGCGACATCTATCAGCCGCCGGCCGCGGACCCGAACCAAGGAGGGAGCGGGCGTCCGTGTGTGATTCTCGTGCACGGTGGCGCCTGGCGCACCGGCGACCGCACCCAACTTCGCGGCTACGGCATCCGTCTGGGACGCGCCGGCTATGTGTGCGTGGCCGTCGAGTACCGCCTCACCCCCGAGTCGCCCTGGCCGGCTCAGATCCACGACATCAAAGCGGCGGTGCGTTGGGTGCGCGCCAACGCCGAGCGCCTCGGCGTCGACCCTGACCGCATCGCCATCGAAGGCAACTCCGCCGGAGCCCATCTCGCTCTTCTGGTCGCCGGCACCCCCGCGGTGGCCGAGTTCGAAGGCGAAGGAGGCAATGCCGGAGTCAGCACCGCAGTGGGGGCAGCGATCGGGATCTATCCCCCCGTCCTGTTCGCCCATCGCGAGCGTTTGGTGGGCGCCGTGCCCCTGGGCGCACTGGTCGAACAGGCTCCACCCGACGCCACCGAGGTGGCCCGCATGGCCAGTCCGCTCAGCTTCGTCGACGCCGACCATCCGCCGACCATGTTGGTCCACGGCACCCACGACGAGCTGGTTCCCGCCAAGGGCACCCTGGTGATGTACGAAGCGCTGATCGAAGCCGGAGTGCCGACCGAACTGCACATCTACGCGGGCCAGCCTCACGCCTTCGATGCCCTGCCTGTCTTTGGACGCCAGGTAGCGGCCGAGATGCAGCTCTTCCTCGGCCGCTACCTGCGGGGTTCGTCCGCCTCCTCCGCCTAGTCGACCGAATCCGACTAGTCGACGTAGGCCGCCAACGGTGGCTCGGCGTCGATGGGGGTCGCCCCGAGGATGGCACCGAAGGCACCGTCGTTGACGGCCTGGGCGTCCCATCCGTCGGCGGCGATGCCGGTGCTGTCGCACACGTCGGCGGGGAGGCGATCAGCCGACGCCGCTCCGGGGTCGCCCAAAGCGTCGAGGACGATGGCCGCCACCACGCCATCGGCCACCAGCGGAACGTGGTCAACCTCTCGGTCGGGACATACGTCCTGGATCAGGATCATTTCGGCGCCTGGCACTGCGTCGACCTCGGCCACCTGGACCACGGTGTCGGAGTTCGAGCCGATCAGGGTCACCGGGATGCCTTCCACCGACGGCCACGCTGCATCGAGGGCGTTGAGGAACGCCGACCCGGCGGTCATCTGGTGGAGGGCGGCCGCGCACGGCATGCCAGTACAAAGCTGGGCCGTGGCGGCAGCTCCTCCGCTTGGTCCCGCGATCCCGATCAGGTCGACCACCGACGGCGCCACGTCGGGGAACCAGGTCAGTGCCCACCTCGAGGCGAGGACGCCCTGGCTGAACCCGACCACGGCGATCTCGTCGTAGCCGTCAGCGGCCATGGCCCGCAGAGCTCCAACCACGAACTCCGCCGAGACCTGGATGTCGCCGGTGGCTGTCTCGAACAAGTCGACGCGGCAGGTGTCGTAGCCCTCGGCGGGGAGGAAACCTCCCAGCGTGAGGGCCCAGTTCTCCTCGGACCCGAGGCCCGTTCCCGGTACCAGGAGCACCCCGGGGACCTCGGGGTGCTCCCGCTCGTCCGGGCAGGTGAGAGCGGCGGCCAGATCGCTGGCCGACACGCTCAGCTCGACGATCTCCGCGTCGGCGGGGTCGTCTTCTGCTTCGGACTCTTCCGGTTCGGGCGCCGTGGACTCGGTGGTACCCGGGTCCGAGGTGGACGACGTCGTCGACGCGGAGTCGTCGTCGCCGCCACAAGCGGCCAGCAACAAGAGGCTGGCAAGGAGGATCGCGCAGGCTTTCGCCCCGGTTGCGGACAGGCCGAGCCTGGTCATGATGGTCCCTTTCTGGAAACGGCCGATGAGTGGACCGCGGGACGGCACTGTTACATCGGTCACAGTCACTCGACCGAGTGGACCACAGGTGTCGTGCCAGAGACAGGCAACTTGTGGCGGATTAGTGCAAGTGATGCAATGATCTGCAGCACTTGGGGATACGAGTAGGGGGCTGTCCGGTTGAACACCGATCCCGCCCTGTTGCGGGCCTTTGTCGAGGTGGCTGAAGCGTCGAACTTCGGTCGCGCCGCGGAGGTGCTTCACCTCGACCCCTCGACGGTCAGCCGCCAGGTCGGCCAGCTCGAACGCCGTCTCGGACTACGCCTGTTCGACCGTACGACCCGCCAGGTCTGGCTCACCGATGCTGGCAAGGCATTGCTCGGCGAGGCCAAGGCGGCTCTCGACGCGCTCGACGGATTCGGGCGCGCCGCCAAAGCGATCGATCGCCAACACCGAGGCGAGATCGTCGTCGGCTTCCAGGTCCACGCCATCAACTCCGAGGTCTTGAGCTGGGTCAGCGAGGCCGCCGCTGCGGTCGATGAGGTCAACGTCAGGCTCCTCGAGGGCAACTTCGCCGATCCCTCCACCGGACTAGGCGATCGCAGCGTCGACCTGGCCTTCACCTTCTTGCCCTTCGACACCACCGGCATCGACACTGTGCCCCTGTTCCGGCTGCCATGGTTGATGTTCCTGCCCGCCGACCACCGTCTGGCTGGCCACGACCAGGTGTGGCTGCGCGACCTCTTCGATGAGCCTTGGGTACCGCAGAGCACCCACGACCTCGTGTTCTACGAGTACTGGCAGGCCCGCGACCTCGGCCACACTGGCGGAGGGCCCTTCGACAACGGCTACGACACCCCCGAAGCGTCCCTGGCGCTGATCGCCACCGGCAGAGCCGTCGGGCCCGGTGCCAGCGCTCGGCCCCTGCTGCAGCTCGACGGAGTCGTCGCGGTTCCGGTGGCCGACGATCGTCACACCACGGTGGCGCTGTGTTGGGTCAGCGACAGCCTCACGCCGGCGGCCAGCCGCTTCCGGGATGTCCTGGTCGACCTGGGCCGCGCGGCTCTGGGCCACCAACCCGGCGCCCCCGCGCCGGTCACATTCGCCTCACCTGCACGAAACCGACTCGAAACACGTCGTCTTTAGCTTCGCCACTTAGACATTGGCTGCCCAACCGGGGCGAGCCCAATCAAGCTGCTGGACTCGTCTCCAGCGAAAGGGTGGTGAAGCGATGGAATCGGGCGACATCGCATGGGTGCTGGCCTCGGCCGCATTCGTGCTGTTCATGACACCGGGCCTGGCCTTGTTCTACGGAGGCATGGATCGGGCGCGCAACGTCCTCAACATGTTGATGATGAACTTCTGGTGCCTGCTCATCGTGCCGGTGGTGTGGGCAATCGTGGGCTACTCGCTGGCGTTCAGCGGCAGCGGGCGGTTCCTCGGCGACCTGGAATGGCTTTTCCTCGGTGGTCTCGACCTCGAGGACGGCGGCGGCACCCTGCTCAAGGTGGCGTTCCTCGGAACCTTCGCCTCGATCACCCCCGCCCTGATCTCGGGCGCCGTGGCCGACCGGATGAAGTTCTCGGCTTGGGCGGTCTTCGTTCCGCTGTGGCTAGTGCTGGTGTACTGCCCGGTCGCCTTCTGGGTCTACGGCGGCACCGAGTCGCTTTCGGGTTGGCTCGGCGCTCGGGGCTCGCTCGACTTTGCCGGGGGCACGGTGATTCACGTGAACGCCGGCATCGCCGCCTTGGCCGCGGTCCTGGTGCTGGGCAAGCGCCGCGGCTGGCCCTCCGAAGGCCACCCGCCGCACTCGATGCCGCTGGTGATGTTGGGCACCGGAATCCTGTGGTTCGGCTGGTTCGGATTCAACTCCGGTTCGGCTCTGGCGGCTGACGGGCTCGCCATCCAGGCGTTCCTCAACACCTTCCTCGCCGCCGCCGCTGCCGGCCTGGCGTGGGTGGTCGTCGAGCGGTTCCGCGACGGACACGCCACCACCCTCGGAGCGGCGTCGGGTATCGTGGCCGGGCTGGTGGCAATCACCCCCGGTGCTGGCTTCGTGGCCGGGATGTCGCCGATCATCATCGGCTTGGTCGCCGGTGTCGTGTGCTGCTTCGCCGTGCGCCTCAAGTTCAAGGCCGGTTACGACGACAGCCTCGACGTGGTCGGCGTGCACCTCATCGGAGGCTTGATCGGTTCGGTGCTCATCGGCCTGTTCGCTCAGCCGGTCTTCTTCGGCGCCGAGTTCGAAGCTGGGCTCTTCCACGGCGGCGACGCCGGACTGCTCATCGAACAGATCCTGGCCAACGTGGTCACCATGGCCTTCTCGTTCGTGGTCACCTTCGCCATCATGAAGGTGCTCGACCTCACCATTGGGGTGCGGGTGTCAGAGGAGACCGAGACCAATGGTCTTGACCTGGCCGAGCACGGAGAAACCGCCTACCACACCGGCGATCTGGCCATGGGGAGGCGCTGACATGGCTCCGTTCACTCCTCATCAGCTCACCGACCTCGTGAAGGGAAACCAACGATGAAGCTCATCACCGCTGTGATCAAGCCCCACAAGCTCGACGAGGTCAAGAGTGCCCTCAGCGCCGCCGGTGTCGCCGGTATGACCATCACCGAGGTCAAGGGGTACGGCCGTCAGGGTGGTCACACCGAGACCTACCGGGGAGCCGAGTACCAGGTCGACTTCGTCCCCAAGGTGCGGGTCGAGGTGGTCGTGGCCGACTCCTTGGCTGACACCGCTGTCGACGCCATTGTCGGGGCCGCCGCCGGCAACAAGATCGGCGACGGCAAGATCTGGGTCACCGCCGTCTCCGATGTCATCCGGATTCGCACCGGTGAACGAGGTGACGATGCTGTCTGAGAGGCGTGCCGTCTAGTACGCCTGGCATCTGAAGATCCGTGCCTCAGGAGCCGCCGGCATCAGCCGGCGGCTCCCTGGCTTTTCCAACTAGTCCCAGCGACTCATCTCGAACAGGACGTTCGGCCCTCAAGCAGGCCCGACGACCGCCGATCAAAAAGACATGAGCATCTCCCTGCGCGATGGTCGCGGGGTGAAGACGTCGCCGATCACAAGCCGACACGGATTCGTCCCCGCCCTCGTGGGCGCGATCGCACTCGGCATCCTCGGCGTGGTGACCGTGGTGATCGGGTCGGCCCAGCTCGAAACTGCCCGCGAGAACCGGCTCGATGATCGCGTCGGCCTGGTCTCTCGGTTCTCGATGGCCGGCGACCGCCTCTACGACCCTCAGGCCCTCGTCCGTCAGGCCAACGCCCTGCCGTTCTCTCGAGACGATCCGGTCGGAGCCGAAGGTCTGCTCTCGTACTTTCTGTTGAGCCCAACCTCCGACCCCTACGTGGAGGTTGCGTTGGTACTCAACGATCAGACGGTCCTCGCCAGTCGTCCCGCAGGGGTCGATGCCTCTCGCTATGACCTCGGCGACTCCGTCAATGAAGCGATCCAACTGGGATCGGGGCTCTCCCCGGTCTTCGACCTCGATGGCCAGTCGGTTTGGGCCCGGACCATTCCCCTGGGTGGTTCTCGGCCGTGGGGGGTGCTGGTCTTGGTCGAGGGGCTCGAGCAGCGTTGGTTGCAACACCTCTACCAAGATCTGGGATCGCTCGGGCGGGGCGACGGCGGTATCAGCCTGGTCGACCAACGCGGCGTCGCCGCCGCGTCATGGGACCCCGACAAGATCGGAACCGCCCTCCTCACGCCCGAGGAGCGGGCCAACATCGACGACCGCGTCTCGGTGTGGCCCACCGAGGTCAACGGACAAACGACCGTGAACATCGGGGTTGAACGGCTGGGGGCGAATCGCTCCTCGGCTCTGCTGTTCCAACAGAGCGAGGCCGCCCTCTACGGCGACTTGGTCGACGCGCAGACCCGGCGTAGCCGTTTCACCTACGCGTCGCTGGTCGCTTCGATGTTCGTGCTCGTAGCTTTCACCGCCTTCCGTCAGAGAGCCATCCAGCGCGAAGAGCGCCGGGCGGCAGTGATCCTCGGCGCAACCGACGACATCATCGCCCTGCTCGACCACGATGACCGGATCACCTCGATCAGCTCAGGGTTGGAGCGCATGCTCGGCCATCGACCCTCTGAGTGGGTCGGCCGGCCGTTCAACGACCTGGTCGCCCCTGCCAACCGCGACTCATTTGTCGCCCTCGTCGCTCGTGGTCGAGCCGAGGTCGTCAGCCGCGAGCTGGGGGTGGGCTTCACCCACGTCGACGGCACCATCCACTGGTTCGACCTGACCATCACCGACCGTCGCGATCATCGCCACGTGGGCGGGCTCATAGTCACCTGCTCCCCCGTCGGGGAACGCAAGGCGCTCGAAGATGAACTTGTCCATCGATCCACCCACGACGCCCTCACCGGTCTCGCCAACCGGGCTGGCTTCGAAGCCGAGTTGACCAAGGTGGCGGCCCAGGACGGGATCACCATCGTCGGGATCGTCGACCTCGATCGGTTCAAGGTCCTGAACGACACACTCGGCCATGAAGAGGGTGACAAAGCCCTCCAGCGGGTCGCAGCGGTCATCGCCAGCACGGTCGGAAACCGGGGCACGGCTGCCCGCCTCGGTGGCGACGAGTTCGGTTTCGTCCTTGCGCACCGAGATCCGTCCCTCGGCCGAGCGACCTGTCAGGCGATCATCGACCAGATCGAAGCCATCTGGCCCGGAACCGACGATCATCCCGGGGTGTCGGCATCGATTGGAGTTATCGAGGTCCAGGGCAGGGTCTCCCGGCCCGAGGTCATCATGCGCGAAGCCGATGCCGCCATGTACCTGGTGAAGAAGGAGGGCGGAGCCCAATACCTCATCAAGCAGATCGCCAACGACGACGTGGCGAATGCCGCTGCCCATCAAAAGCCCGTTCCGAAGGCCACCGACCCGGCGCCGTCAGCGTCGCCCGAGGAGTACCCGTCGCTCGTCGACATCCAACGACCGGGGCCCACCGGGCGACAACGGCTGACCAGGGCCCTGCCGGCACTCGTCACCGCCGCCGTGGTCATAAGCGGCATCGTGGCGACAAGCGCGCTCAGCGCCCGTGCCGGCACCCGCTCAGAGGAGGCGCGCATCGGGGAACGGCGCGAGGTGATTCAAGCGCTGGGCAACCTCACCGCCCGCACCACCAGCGCCGAGCGGCTTATGGGGGTGGCGGCAATGACGCCATGGGACCTCGACGATCCAGGTGCCATCCGGGCTGTCCTAAATCAATGGTCGAGTTCACCGGCCCTCGGTACCAACACGGTCGCCTCCCTGGTTGACCGGTCGGGTCAGATGATCGTCTCCTCGCCACCGAACCGGACGCCACCTCCGCAAGCCACGGTTGGTCACCCGGGCTGGTCACAGGTGCTCGCTGGAACCCCCGCGATCCCTCCCCTGGCTACGGGTTCCGACGGGCTTCTTCGCTTCTACTGGAACCTGCCCATCGTCCGGTCCGGCACGGTAAATGAGGTGCTGATCGTGAGCGTCTCGATCGAAGACGTCTCGTGGTCCGAGGTGCTCGAGTTGCTCGGATCGCTCGGCAACCGGCCGGGAGGAGCGGTCGTGGTCGACAGCAACGGCCGGGTGGCGTCTTCCTGGAACCCGAGCCAACTCGGTGAGATAGCCATCGATCCGGCGCTGCTCGGCCCGGCGAGCGAAGCTCGATCACTGATCGAGGGTCCCGGCGAGCTGGTCACGTTGGTCGAGCAGATTCCCGACCCGTACTCCGAACGCTACGTCCTCTGGCAGAAGCGTCCCGATGACTTCTTCGGCGACCTGCATCAGGGTCAACGCGCCACGGACGCAAGCATGGTGGGAGCGGTGGTGGCCACTCTGATCGGAGTGGGCTGGATCAACCGGCGCCGCGAGCGCCAGCTCCGCCGCCACGAAGGCCGCCTCGACGCGCTCATGAGCCATTCGAGCACGGTGGTGCTGGTGGTGGATGAGGAAGCAACGATCGACTTCGCCAGTTCGGCTCTCGCCCGCTACACCGGACAGCCAGCCGCGGAGAGCCGCCGACAGCCACTCGCCGCCACCATCGGCCCGAGCGCCGGCCCCCTCATGTCGGCCTGCGCCGACCGCGAACGAACCGAGTTCGAGCGGATCGAGCTGGTCGATCACGCTGGCAACCCCCGCGTCAGCGATGTCGTGGTCCAACCGATGTTTGATCGCCCAGAGATCAACGGTTGTCTGGTCACCCTCACCGATTGCACCGAGCGCCAGCGCTTGGAGCAGCGACTGGCCGCGGCCGCCAGCCACGATCCGTTGACCGGCCTGGTGAACCGGGCCGCCTTCGCCGCTGAGCTCGAGCGACTACAGAGCGACCGGCGCGCCGCCGACTCGGCCTACGCGGTGATCTTCATCGATCTTGACCACTTCAAGCCCATCAACGACGAACACGGGCACCACGTCGGCGATGAGGTACTCGTGGTGATCAGCCGCCGCCTGGAAGCTGGCGTCCGCGCCCAGGATCTGGTCGCCCGCCACGGTGGCGACGAGTTCACCGTCCTGCTGCGCGACTGCGACCAAGCTCACGCCGAAGCCACCACCGAGCGGCTCCTTGCCGCGATTCGAGCACCGATCGAACTCGGGGACCTGGTGGTGCAGGTAGGTGCCAGCGCTGGGATCGTCCTCGGCCGCCCTGGTTCGCAGCAGGTGGGCAGCGTCCGCGACGCCGACCACGCCATGTACGAGGCCAAACAGGGCGGGCGGGGACGGTGGGTCCTGGCCGAGATCTAACCCAGCCCGAGACGTGCCACCAGCCGCGGGGGTGGCGTCGGGTCGCCCTCGGCAAGCATGGCCGCCCGTTCGACATTGATCGGGGTCCAATCCTGGCCGGGCCACTGCTCCCACGGACCGGCCTCCACCGCGGTGACGTCGCCCTCGGCGGCCACACACGCTCGCAGGTACGCCTGAAGCTCGCGCACCTCCTCCTCGCCGCCGATCGGCCCGTGGCCAGGAACGATGATCGGAGCCAGCTCGACCACTTGGTCAAGGGCCTCGGCCCACGCGGCCGGGTCGCCGTCGTAGGCCGCGGGGATCACGCCGAATGAACACATGGCACCGGCAAAGGCGATGTCGGCCCCGGGCACCACGGCGACCAGGTTCTGGAGCATCTCGCCGCCGGTGGGCACCACCAGCACGGCAGGGGTCAGTTGAACAGCTTCGGCGACCACATGGGTGACCGGCCGGGTGGCGAACTCGTGCCCGAACTGCGCTGCTTGATCGGGGTACATCCGTCGGAAGACCTCGACCGGCGCGGGCTGGTCGAGCAGAGCGCTGGCCTGGGCGGTGCCGTAGACCGCCGAGAGCCGAAACCGGGAGGTACCTCCACAGAACTCGACGTGGCTGCTGGTGATCACGGTGCGCGGGACCCGATGACCGAGGGCGTCGACCGCCGCTCCGAAAGGCTCCCATTGCGACGCCACCATCAAGGTGTCGATCACCGTGGCGCCATCGGATTCGACCACCACTCCAGCGTTGGCCTGACCATGGGCGGGACGATCCGACAACGCGGCGTACACCCCGGGGGCCAGCGGTACGAGCAGGTCCATCGGTGACGCCATCTCTAGAGCGTAGAGTCACCCCCGATGGCGAGAGCACCCCACCCCCGGCGGAACACCACTCCGCTCCTTGAGCTGGTGTCGAC